>CAZVTK010000014.1:1699-52408 GCA_964629765.1 uncultured Mesorhizobium sp. | reverse complement strand
CGCCCTCACGCATTTTCCGGGGCGCTCAGCACGAGCCGCCGAAACCGGGATCCAGGTACGTGAGCACCGGAGCGCAGAAAAACGCCATTTGCAGACCGCCCTCACGCATTTTCCGGGGCGCTCAGCACGAGCCGCCGAAACCGGGATCCAGATAGCACTGCGGCAGCTCGACCTGCGAGAAGAAGTCCGGCCAGGGCTTCGGCTTGTAATAGAACAGCGTTACCGGCTTGGTGCGCCGCGTGCTGCCGTCGGCGAAGGAGACGACCGGCGTGAAGGAGTGCAGCGACGACATCTCCGACGAGATCTTCAGCCGCGCCAGATAGTCCTTCACGTTCTTGTTGCCGCGGATCGGCAGGTCGATTGAATAGTTCTCCTCGCCGACGGGCAGCTTGACGTCGATGTAGCGCAGCGCCTCCGCCGACATGGCGCCGCCGTCACCGCATTCCGCCACGGATTCCTGTATCTCGATGACGGCAAGCGTGATCGGCACGCTGAACGCCTCCTTCACAGGATAGACGTTGCCGCGATCGTCGGCATACTCGTATTCCAGCTCGCCGGTCGCCGTGGTCTGGAGGATATCGTCGCCCGCGACGAAATCGGCGACCTCGCCGAAACCGACCTTGTTGAACACCTGCGCGCGGCAGAGCCCGAGCTTGTCGCGCGACTCGCAGGGGAAGCGCTCGCTCTCCAGCGCGTCGGTGTTGACGCCGGCCTGCTGCAAGGCGCCCAGCACCGACACGTCGGCGCCATCCTCGAAGCCGTCGAGCGAAACCTGATAGTCCGGCGAGAACTCGCCCTCGCGCTCCGGGCTGGTGAAGCGCACGGTCATCTTCGGATTCTGCACCGGGCCCCAGCCGAAGTTCAGGAAGTTGAAGGTCGGACGGAAACCGACGCAGCCTATATGCGGCTGGAGCGACAGCATGGGCTTGCGGTAGGCGTCGCTGTAGGCGACCTCCAGGTTCATCTTGTCGAGGCGCACGCGCGAGCCGTCCGTGGTCTCCATGCCGACTTGCAGGAACGCGAAGATGGCGTCCGCATCGACCTCGAACGCCTCGTAGGACATCGCATTGATCGTGCCGGTGCCGTTCCAGGCGTCGTTCATCTCCTGGCTGACCGGGTAGATTGCGATGTCCTCGTCGCGGACGAGGTGCTGGTACTGCACCTCCTGCTGCAAGGTGATGCGCGGGTCGACGACGACCGACATCTCCACCTTGCCGGCGTCGCCGCCGCCCGCCTGCGCCCGCAGCAGGCCGCCCACGGCGAGATCGGCCACGATGTCCGGCCGGCTGCCGGGAATTTCGACGCCGTCGCGCCATTCGGATTCGTAGACGGAGCCGCCCGTCAGCCGGGTCTTGCCGCGCCCGTGGCGCAGGCCGGCGCGGAACGGCCCCTCGTAGATGCTGCCGTCGCGAAAGGCGAGGCGCCCGCTGCCCTCGAACCTGCCGGCCGAGAAGGTGCCGTCATAGCGGTTGCCGGCCGCGTCCATGGACACGCCGCGACCATCCAGCCGGCCGGCGGCGAAGGTGCCCTCCTCGAACGAGCCGTCGCGCCGCTCCAGCCGGCCGCGGCCGTCCGGCGCACCGGCGCGCATGGCGCCGCGATAGGTGCTGTGGATCGTGGCGGGGTCGTAGCTGGCCGAGCCTTTCACGCGCCAGGTGAGGATGCCCTCGCCCGTCGCCAGCCCGGTATCGGCCTCGACGCCCGGCCAGTTGCCCGGCGCCGGCTCCCATACGAAATCGAGGCCGCTGGCCGGATGGGGATCGACGACCCTGACCTCGACGCGGCTGACCGAGCGGTTCTGCGCGTCGTAGATCACCTGGAGCCGCTGCGCATGGACCGGCGCGTCCTGCCCGCCGGCCACGGCGTGCAGCCCCGAACCCAGACCAGCGCCGATACCCGCTCCCAGCGCCACGGTCGCCAACAGGAAAGCCCGCATCGTCATGATCAACCCCCGCACTCAGCGCCGGCACAGCCGCGCGCGGAGTAAACCAGCGCCGGCGCCTCGTAGCAACTGCCTTCGCAACGGGGACGCGGCGCGCCCGGCACGGCCCGGTCGCCCCCGAAGACGAAAAAGCCCGCGGCGCGGCCGCGGGCTTCCTCTCGTCGATCGCGAACCCAAGCCTACTTCGTCAGGCCCTGCAGCCACTTGAAATAGGTCGCGTTGAGGCGCACGGCGGTGTTGGCGTCCGGGCTCTCGGCGACGTTGACGCCGTAGATCACGCGCGACTTGTCCTGCGGGTTGTAGATGTAGACCGAGCTGCCGCTCGAACCCGGATAGGTGTCGCACAGATACTGGAACCACATGTCGGCCATGGCTTCCTTCGGCACGTCGCAATTGGCGCGCCACATGGTGCCGGCCGGCTTGTCGCCGGGATAGCCGACGATGTTGGCGTAGAAGCCGGCGAGGTTGTTGTCGTAGCCGTAGGCCATCCAGCCGAGCTGGTCGCCGATCGGATCCTTGAGGATCAGCACGCCGAGATCCCACGGCACCACGGAGCCGTAATAGCCCTGATAGTTGGAGACGAAGCCCTCGAAGATATAGGCTTCCTCGTATTCCCAAACGCCGAAGGGCGCGGTCTGGATGTCGACCAGGCCGGGCGCGAAGACGAACTGGTCGAGCCAGCCGCCGTCGTCATGGTTGTAGAGGCAGTGGGCCGCCGTCAGCACGGTGCGCGGGCCGATCAGCGTGGCCGAGCAATTGCCGTAGCCGCCCGACTGGGTGGTGCCCTGCATCATGCCGATGGTGCGGAACGGATAGGCCGACGTGTTGGTGATCTGCACGCGGTCGTCCTGGCCGAACACCTGGCGCGTGCCCTCGTTGCCTGCCGGCAACGGCTCGGCCGAGGGGTTCTCGGTCCTGCCTTCGCCGAACAGAGCGCGCTTGACCTCTTCGCTGGCCGGGGCGGTGATCGTCTCGCCATTGGCCTTCCTGCCGATCGTGCCGTAGCTGCGCTCGGTAGCGCCCGGATCGAGCTGGATGTCGCGGGACGAGAGGCCGTCTTCCAGCTTCGGCGCCAGCGTGACGCCGCGGTCGGAGATGGAGGCGCGCCCCGGCGCCGCGCGCGGGCTCTCGCCGTTGCCTTCGTTGCCGCCGGCGACCTCGGCGGCCATGACCGGGACGGCGACCAACATGGCCGCCGTCGCGGCGAGCAGTCTGGTATGGATGTATTTCATCAGAGACTCTCCCAAAGTCAGCACGAGGCCGAGTAAAATCCCGGAAATTGGCGAAATCCTGATCACAGGATTTCCGCTGCCCGCAGAGGCTGCGTCCGGCGCACCGTTCACAGGCGCACCGAACACGAGCGACTCCAGCTTCGCAAGCGGATTTTCTACAAAGTCCGTTTCAACTCGTCGCTGGCGGGCACGCTGAAGGTTTCACCGCCGGCCTTGCGGCCGAGCGTGCCGATGGAGCGCTCCATGGCGGCCGGGTCGAGCTGGAGCGAGCGCGTATTCGGGCCGCCCTCGTCGATGCGCTGGTTGAAGTTGATGGCACGCTCGGAGAGCGTGCGGGCGCCGGGCGCCGAACGCGGGCTCTCGCCGTTGCCTTCGCTGCCGCCGGAGAATTCGGCGGCGAGAGCGGGGGCAGCGGCCGCGAGCAGGACGGCGGAGGCGGCGATCAGCTTGATACGGAGGTTTTTCATGTTTCGACTTTCCCAAAAGTCAGCAAGGAGCCTGAACAAACCCGTGAATTTTGGCGATATCGTGATCACGGGAATTTTATCTGACGTTATCATTCGTGATCGCGGAACGTGCCGGCGGCAGCCGCGTCACACTGCTGAAACGAAGCCCGGGGATGAATCCTTGGGCAGGATTTTTGGAGGGACGGGATTTTTCGCCGCGGCAGCCCCGGCATGATCCGTGGCGTAAACCGTGCCGCAATAATTCCGCTTTTGCGGCGAAGAACTCCTTCCGTCCTGCCGGGCGGGCCGATTAGATGGCCGCCGGCGCGCTTTCGCGAGGCAACCGCGGAAGCAGTTTTCAGGCACGTCTCAGGAGGACGACATTGACTAGCAAGACATTCAGGCTGGCGCTGGCCGGCACGATCGCCGCCGCCGCTCTCTCGGCCGGAGCCGCGGCCCCGGGCTTCGCGCAGGAACAGGCGGCGCGGCCCGAGCTCAACCCCATGAGCCGCGTCGCGGCGCTGCGCGCCGAAAAGGCCAAGGAAGCCTCCGGCGACCGCGTCTTCGGCGGCAAGGAAGCGCCCAAGGGCGCCTACGCCTTCCAGGTCGCGCTGCTGACCTCGGACTATCTCGACGAATCGCCGGATTCGCAGCCCAACGCGCAGTTCTGCGGCGGCAGCCTGATCGCCCCGCAATGGGTGCTCACCGCGTCGCACTGCCTGATGCAGTATGGCGAGACGGTGCCGGCCGAATCGATCACCGTGCTGGTCGGGGCGACGCATCTGGCCGAAGGCAAGCGCCATGCGGTGACCGAGGTCATCGTCCACGAAGGCTATGACGAATCGAGCCTCGACAACGATGTCGGGCTGCTCAGGCTCGCCGAGCCGGCCACCGGCACCTTCATCGCGCTGACCGACACCGACGTCGAGCAGGGCGACGCCAAGGTCACCGGCTGGGGCCTGATGGAAGACGGCAATTTCCCCAACGACCTGATGGAAGCCGACATCAAGCTGTTCTCCAACGCCGCCTGCAATGCCGGCATCAAGGACGTCTACAAGGGCGATGTCCGGCTCACGCTGGAAAGCCTCGCATGGCGCATGCGCTTTTCGCCCGAATCGGTGGAGCAGGCGACCAACGCCGTGGCCGCGACCATGTCCGACCCGCTGACCAACGGCATGCTGTGCGCCGGCGAGACCGACGGCGCGCGCGACGCGTGCAACGGCGACAGCGGCGGGCCGCTGTTCGTGGTGCGCGACGGCAAGCCCTATCAGGTGGGCGTGGTGAGCTGGGGCGCAGGCCCGATGGACGGCGGCGCGCAGTGCGGCCACGCCAATGCCTACGGCGTGTATTCGCGCGTGGCGACGTTCAAGGACTGGATCGTCGCGAAGACGAAGTAAGGATGGATGGAGTCGCGGCCCTGCCCGCAAGCCGGTTTCAGTACCGGTTTCAGGCCGCGACGCCCAACCCGCTGAAGACGACGCGGTTGCGGCCGCGTCTCTTGGCCTCGTAGAGGCGCCGGTCGGCCTCGCGCATCAGCTCCGCCAGCGTCGCCTGCGAGCGGTGCATGGCGCCGCCGATCGACACCGAGAGCGACAGCACCTCGCCCGCAGCCGGCTGGAAGGTCAGGCGCGCCACCTCGGCGCGGATGCGCTCTGCCGCGGCCAGCGATTCGCGATGATCGGCTTCGGTCAGGAAGACGGCGAACTCCTCGCCGCCGATGCGGCCGACCACGTCGTCGGCGCGCACCGCGCGGCGGATAGCCGCGGTGATCTCCAGCAGCGCCGCGTCGCCGGTCAGGTGACCCCAATTGTCGTTGATCCGCTTGAAATTGTCGGCGTCGACGATCAGCAGCGTGCCGCGGCCGAAGGCGCGGCGCGCGCATTCCATTTCCTCGAAGAAGGCTTCGCGGTTGAGCATGCCGGTCATCTCGTCGCGACGCGCCTTTTCGGCCAGCACGCGATGGGTCCGCGCCAGCTCGGAATGGGCGCGGCGCAGATCGTCCAGCGCCCTGGCGAGCTTTTCCCTCTGGAGGAAATTATAGAAACTCGCCGGGAAGGCCGCCAGCGCAGGGCACAATATGCACATCAGCAGCGCCGTGCCCTCGACGAGGCCGGTGGTTTCGCCCGGAAACGCCAGCGAGCCGACACCGACCGACAGCGCCACCGCCGCGAGCGTGACAAGACCGGCGTGAGCAGCGACCCGCCTCATTTCATCCATTCTCCCCGTTGCCGCAATAATGCACGGAACTGCTTGAGGCCCGGTTCAGCGGAACGCTAAAATTCGAGGGATTCGCGCCCTATTGTGAAAAAACGCGGCGCCAGAGCGAGATGAGGTCAGGTTGATCCATTCTGTTTCACGAGCGGGGAGGCGATCCACGCGGAGGGTCGCGAAGGTCGTAGCGGGGCTACGGACGAGCGAGCCGGCAAAGTGGGCGCCCGCCGCTCGGAAACCCGGAGGGCCGGGCCTATTTGGGCCAAATCCTTCGGGCTCCGTCTCGGCCGTGGCTCCACCACGACCTTCGCCGAAGCCCTCGACCCTGGCCCAAATCCGCTCCGGCGGAATGGGTCAACCTGACCTTATCTCGCTCTAAGGAAAAGCAGATGACCGACCAGCCTTTGCCGGACAGCTT
Organism: uncultured Mesorhizobium sp.; assembly: GCA_964629765.1. Lineage (GTDB taxonomy): Bacteria > Pseudomonadota > Alphaproteobacteria > Rhizobiales > Rhizobiaceae > RCIO01. The sequence continues at coordinate 46,159 of CAZVTK010000014.1, read as the reverse complement.
CGCCGGCGTGCGCGAATGGGTGTTCGACCTCGACAACACGCTCTATCCGCACCACACCAACCTCTTCTCGCAGATCGACGTGAAGATGACGGCCTATGTGCAGCATCTGCTGGGCCTCGGACGCGACGCCGCCCGCGCGCTCCAGAAGGAGCTCTACCGCGACTACGGCACGACGCTGAACGGGCTGATGGAGCTGCACGGCATCGACCCCGACGATTTCCTGCGCAAGGTCCACGACATCGACTATTCCTGGGTCGAGCCGGACCCGCGTCTCGGCTCTGCCATCCGCGCGCTGCCGGGGCGGAAATTCATCTTCACCAATGGCGACCGCGGCCATGCCGAGCGCACGGCGCGCCGGCTCGGCATCCTCGACGATTTCGACGACATCTTCGACATCGTGGCGGCCGGGCTGAAGCCCAAGCCGGCGCGCGAGACCTACGACAGGTTCGTGGCGCTGCACGCCGTCGCCGGGCCGGACGCGGTGATGTTCGAGGATCTGGCGCGCAACCTGATCGTGCCCAAGCTGCTGGGCATGAAGACGGTGCTGGTGGTGCCGCGCAATTTCGAGCCGACCTTCGCCGAGATCTGGGAGCGCGATCCCGATCAGACGGATCAGGTCGACTACGTCGTCGACGACCTCGCCGGTTTCCTCGAAAAGGTGGCGCCGGCGGCGCGCGCATGAAGCGCTTCACATCCGTCGAGCAGCGCATCGACGCGGCGGCCCGCCGCGTGCTCGACCGGCTGCCGCGCCACGGCCTTTCGGGCGCGCTGGTCGAATTTACCGTGTTCGGGCTGAAGCAGGGCTGGGCCTGCCTGTTCGGCGGGGCGCTGCTCGCCCTGATCGTCGGCACGAAATGGTTCTGGCCCGACGACGCGCCGCTGGCGCGCTACGATTTCCTCTTCCTCGCGGCGCTGGGGCTTCAGGCGGCGCTGCTCGCAGCAAGGCTCGAGCAGCCGGCGGAAGCGCTCGTCATCCTCGTCTTCCACGTCGTCGGGACGGCGATGGAGCTGTTCAAGACCGACGCCGGATCGTGGATCTATCCCGAGGACAATCTCCTGCGCATCGGCGGCGTGCCGCTGTTTTCCGGCTTCATGTATGCGGCGGTCGGCTCCTACATCGCCCGCATCACCCGCATCTTCGACATGCGCTATCTTGCCTATCCGCCGCTGCCGCTCACCGTGGCGCTCGCCGCCGGCATCTACGTCAACTTCTTCTCCCATCACTTCATCGTCGACCTGCGCCTCGGCCTCTTCGCCGCCGCCGCGCTGCTCTATTGGCGCACATGGGTGGATTTTCGCGTGTTCCGCTTCACCCACCGCATGCCGCTCCTGCTCGGCTTCCTGCTGGTGGCGCTGTTCATCTGGCTTGCCGAGAACATCGGCACATGGTCGCGCGCCTGGCTCTATCAGGGTCAGGAGGCGGGCTGGACGCCCGTCTCGATCCACAAGCTCGGCGCTTGGTATCTGCTGATGATCATCTCCTTCGTGCTGGTGACGCTGGTGCACCGGCCGAAGGTCCCCGATCCGGCAGGTCGGGCCCAAGCAGAATTGCACCGCAAGACAGACGCCGCCGGCTGACATCGCGTTTCCAGCGGTCATCAAACGTGTCTTCGGTGCAAAGGGTTGGCCGGAAACGCGCCTTTATTGCAATATAGCGCCCGCTGGATTGTCACGTCCGAGGGGAATTCCATGTCGAAACCAGCGCCGGGGCCAGCGCCAAGGGGGGCCGCCCTCGCCCTTCTTGCGTCGATGCTGCTCACCGTGCTTCTGGCCGGGCTTTCCGCGCCCGCCTTCGCCCAATGCGGCTCGGCATCGTGGTATTCGCTGCCGCGCAACAAGACCGCCAATGGCGAGCGCATGAACCCGGCGGCGATGACCGCCGCGCATCGCAGCCTGCCCTTCAACACGAAGATCCGCGTCACCAACCAGCGCAACGGCAAGTCGGTGATCGTGCGCATCAACGACCGCGGCCCGTTCGCGAAGGGGCGCGTGCTCGACCTGTCGAAGGCGGCCGCCCACGCGCTCGGCTTCGTCAGCCGGGGGCACACCAAGGTCTGCATCAAAAAGCATTGACCCCGAAGTGCCCTACGGGCGGAACGCCGGCTCCGCGCGGCCCCTGACAGGCAGTTCGACGAGGAAGGTCATGCCGCTCTGCGGACCGGCGGCACGCTCGGCCGGCGTCATGTTCTCCTGCGCCGAAGTGACGGCGAGGCGGTCGAGCTTCGGGCCGGCAAAGGCCGGGCAGGTGGTCTGGCGCGCCGGCAGCGCCACGGAGCGCAGGCGCTGCCCGTCGGGCGCGTAGGCGTCGAGCCGGGCCGAGCCCCAGCGCGCGTTCCAGATCACGCCCTCGGCATCGCACACCGACCCGTCGATGGAGCCCTCGGTGCCCGTGTCGTCGACCAGCACGGCCGGCTCGTCGCGCGGCAGGCCGGTCAGCGGATCGCAGGCGACGCGCCAGAGGGTCTTTGCCTGCGAGTCGGCGAAATAGGCGACATCGCCCGCCGGCGAAAAGCAGATCGAGTTCGGCACGGCGATATCGGCATAGAGCCGCGTCACCTGACCGCCGCGCACATGGTAGATCGCGCCCGCGGCCCCGGTGCCCTGCCTGTCCATGGTGCCGAGCCACAAGGCACCGCTGGCATGAACGCGGGCGTCGTTGGAGCGGGTGCGTTGGTCATCGGCCTCGACGGGCGTCACCAGCGTCAGGCCGCCGGTGGCCCGGTCGCGCCGCTCGATGCCGCGCTCGGTGGCGAGATATTGCCGACCGTGCGCGTCGAAGGCGACGGCGCTCGCCATCACCGGCAAGGGATGGACCTCGGTCCGCCCGTCTGCCCACCGCCGCGCCATCAGCTTGCGGCCGACGATGTCGAGCCACCACAGCGTATCCGTCGCGGGCTCGTAACTCGGGCCCTCGCCCAGCTCGCACCGGATGTCGCAGACGACGTCTACGCGCGGATCGACCATGGCTCCCCCTTCGAAACGCGGCGAGATTAGCCCGCTTTCATCTCAAAGATAGCCGCCGTCGACGATCATGGTCTGGGCCGTGACCGCGCGGGCGGCATCGGAGGCGAGGAACAGGCAGGGGCCTACCATGTCCTCGGGCTGGAGCTCGAATTTCAGGCATTGCCGGTCGATGAAGGCGGCGAGCGCCTCCGGCGTCACCCACAGCCGCTTCTGCCGCTCCGTCTGCACCCAGCCGGGCGCGATGGCGTTGACGCGGATGCCGAATTTTCCCAGCGCGCCGGCAAGGCCCTTGGTCAGGCCGACGATGCCGGCCTTGGCCGCCGCATAGGCGGGATAGTTGGCGCCGTTGATCATCCAGGCGATGGACGAAAAATTGACGATGGCGCCACGGCCCGCCGCCTTCATGCCGGGCAGCACGGCCTGCACGGCGAAGAAATGCGGCCTGAGGTTGATGTCGTGGTTGGCGTCCCAATAGTCGGGCGTCACGTCCTCGATCGCGTGGCGGTCGTCGCGCGCGGCGTTGTTCACCAGCACGGTCACCGCGCCGTGCGCGGCGGCGGCCGCGCCGGCCGCCTCGCGCAGCGCCGCCACGTCGCGCAAATCGGCGTTCAGGAACAGCGGCGCATTGCCGGTGGCCTCGCCGAGCCGGCGGGCGAGAGCCTCGCTCTCGCCGGCGGCAATGTCGATGAAGGCGACTTTCGCCCCCTGCCGGACAAATCCCTCGACCAGCGCGGCGCCGATGCCGGTGCCGCCGCCGGTGACCAGCACCGAGACACCTTCGAAATCAGGATGGATCGGCCGGCTCATGTCCCGACGGCCGTCACGCGACGCGTACGCGCTGCATGCCGCGCAGGCTCTCGCGCAGGTAGCCGAGCGTCGATTCCGCGTTGGCCGGCTTGCCGAACAGATAGCCCTGCCCGCCGCCACAGCCGAACTGCACGAGGCGCGCCGCCTGGCCCTCGTCCTCGATGCCCTCGGCGACGACGTCCATGCCCAGCCCCTCGCACATGCCGAGGATGGCGCGGATGATGTGTTCCGACGGCTTGTCCTCGTTGATGGAGGAGACGAAGGCGCGGTCGATCTTCAGCTTGTCGAACTTGAATTCGCGCAGGCGCCCGAGCGACGACTGGCCGGTGCCGAAATCGTCGAGCGACACGCGGATGCCGACGCGGCGCAGATCCTCGACGATCTTCTCGGCCGAGGCGGGATCGGTCATCAGGCCCGTCTCGGTGATCTCGATCTCCAGCCGGCGCGGGTCGAAGCCGGTGCGGCTGAGAATCGACAGGATCTGCAAGCCGGTGTTCTGGTCGACGAGCTGCGAGGGCGACAGGTTGAAGGACAGGAACAGGTCCGGCGGCCAGCCGCGCGCGGCTTCGGTCGCCTTGCGCAGCACCAGTTGCGAGAGCTGGCCGATGATGCCGCGCTCCTCGGCGATGGGGATGAAGGTGGCCGGCGACACATTGCCCAGATCGGGGTCGTGCCAGCGCGCCAGCGCCTCGAAGCCGACGGTGCGGCGCGTCTTCAAATCCACGATCGGCTGGAAATGCGGCTCCACCTCGCCCGCGGAGACGGCGCGCCGCAGCGCCTGCTCGATGCGGGTGACGCGCTTGGCCGCGTCCTCCATCTCGCGCGTGTAGACCACGACGCCGCCGCGGCCGTTGCGCTTGGCGTGGTAGAGCGCAGTCTCGGCCTTGTTGACCAGAAGCTCCGTCGTCTCGTCGCCGGAGAAGAACAGCGAGCAGCCCACCGAGGCCGAGAGGCGCGCCGTGCGCTCGCCGACATCGTAGGGCGCGGACAGGATCTCGATCAGCATGCGCGCCTTGGCCGCGGCCGCTTCCTCCGAAAAGACCATCGGATAAAGGAAGGCGAACTCGTCGGCGCCGAAACGCGCCACCAGCGCGTTCTGGTCCATGGCCGCGCCGAGCCGCAACGCCACCTGCTGGAGGATGAAATCGCCCGCCTTGCGGCCGAACAGGTCGTTGATCGGCTTGAAGCCGTCGAGGTCGAGCAGGCCGACGGCGAAGGGCGCCGGATCGTCGGCGCGCTCGCGGATCAGCCGGTCGACCTTGTCGAAGAACCGGCGGTTGTTGCCGAGGCCCGTCAGCGGATCGGTCAGCGCCAGATCCGTGTCCCGCAGGCTGCTCGTTGAAGCGGTGAAGCCGTTCATCGGCTCATGTCCGATCACTTCCTTGTCGTGTTAAGCAAGGTGTCACTGAAATGTTTAAGAAGCGTATCGGTATACAACTGACGCTGCGTCATTGCCGAATTGGGGGCGGGACCGGCCCGCGCAGACGATAGAGCGCCAGCGCGCCGCTGCCGCCGTCGATCCGCGTCAGCCAGCCGGGCGTCTCGCCCGCCGCCAGCCGCGCCAGCAGCCCGTCCGGCGCGCGCTGCGCCAGAACCTCGCTCTCGTCGTTGCCGGGACAGACCGCGACGATGCCGACCTCCAGGGCGCGCAGGAGATCCGGCGCCGCGTCCTGCGGCCCCATGAACGCATCCAGCGTCGCCAGATTGCCCGCCTCGTTGCGGTGGTACGGGCCGGCGAGCACGCGATGCGGGGTGAAGGCCAGCACCGGCGCGCCGAGATTGGAGACGGCGAGCACGCTCGTTGCCGGCTCGACTGCCAGTATTGCGTAGTCGCCGGCCATGCGGCAGGCCCCGGCGGCGTCCGCCGCGACGGCTTCGGGCCGCGACGGCGCGCCGAACGTCGCCATGGCGCCCTGAACAGCCAGGCCCCAGGCGACGTTGAAGGACAGCAGCCACGCAGCGGCGAGCCACAGGCTGGCACCAGCCCGCTGCCCGGCCGCGGAGCGCGCCGCGCCGATCCATGCCGCGAGCACCGGCACCGCCAGCGCCAGCGAAAACACCGCGCCGCGCAACTGCCACCACGACACCGCCACCGCCGCGGCAAGGATGATGCCGAGCAGCAGCCGGTCGCGCCCGGAGGCGCCCACCTTCGTGCCAATGACCAGCAGGACCAGCGCCAGCAGCGGCGTGGCATGGTGCGTCGCAGCGGCCACCGGATCGGCCGCCAGCAGCGTCGTCAGCGGCTGGGCCTCGACGACCCAGCCCAGCCAGTCGCGCTGCAGACGCGGGTCGAGCCCTGCATAGGGATCGCCGAGACACGCCGGCAACAGCAGCAGGAAAACGGTCGCGCTTGCCGCCGCCGTGGCGCCCAGCGCCGCCAGCCGCGGCGCGAGCGAGCGCCCGCCGGCAAACCACGCCGCGGCGGCAAGGCCGAGGCCCGCCACGACCGCGGTTGCCGCATGACCCCCGGAAAACGCATCGCAGGCCGGTACCGGCCAGCGGCCGGGCGGCAGGGTCGTTGCCAGCGCAAGCATTGCCGCGCCGGCGAAGCCGAGGCCGAAACCCGTCGCGCCGTCGCGTTCCCCGCCGCCGCGCAGAGCAAGAAGCAAGGCGCAGGCAGCGCCCCCCGCGGCGACCAGCGGCAATGTCTCAAGCCCGACGGCAAGCGAGACGGCGGCGGCGGCGCCCGCCACCAGCCCGCCGCGAAAGCCCGCCGCCGCGAGACCGGCTGCCAAGCCCAGCATCAGCACGAGCTGAACATTGTGGTGGTCGAAGGTGCCGGGAGAAAAGACGCCCATGAAATGAAACGCCACGACCGCCAGCACCAACGCCGGAAAACGCGCCGCCGGCCCGCCCAGCCGCGCGGCGAGCCCGACCGTGAGCGTCAGGGCGACGACGGCAAGCAGAGACGGCCAGACGAACGCCGCGGCACGCTCCCCGAGCAGCCACACGAGCAAGGCGAGAGGGGCGTCGACGAGACGCGACCAGTGCATGGCGAAGCCGCCCGGCGGCCCCATGCGATGCTGCGCCGGGTCGAACCAGCTTTGGCCCGCCAGCAGGTCGCGAACCGTGACAAGCCGCATCAGGCTGTCGTTGTCGATGCCGGGCTCGGCCAGCTTGGGCAGGCCCGCCGCGAAGGCAAGTGCCAGCAGCGGGGCGGCGCCGGCCGCACCGATCATGACCTCGCCGGGAAGCCGACGCATGGCGCCCAGCGGCGCGGACGGCATGACGGTCATACCGCGACCGCGCGATAGCCCGGCCGGCGGACCGATCGATAGACGGACTGGCAACCCCTCGCCGGCACACACCCGGGCACGGTGAGGTCTGACCGCAGCGGGCCAGCCACTGGAGAGGCGTGGTTCGTCCTGCGTTCGAGCTGCCCGATCCGTCGAGCCTGTGGCGCTATCGACGATCGGCGGAGCAGGCCGACCTTCAGGGCGGCGCAATGGAACATCGCGCCGCCGGCGTTCTCCTGTCGCCCGGCCCACCTCCGCCGGACGCCGTCGATACCAAGGGACGGGACAACGAGCGCCGGCGGTGCGGGCACCCAAGCACAAGTCACGGCCGATGCGGTGCGCCAAGGTGACAACGGTGTGGTCCGCATCGACGGGATCGATCGCATGTTGCCCAGTTCGGTCTCCATCCACGGAATCGCCGAACCATGCAGCAGCGCGGTTAGCATTCCGTATAGCCATGGCCTCGCCGAAATGCCGCTCGACGGCCCGCGGCGGCCGCGCTATGCCGGCCCGGCCCGCGTCTGCGCGACGCGCGAGAGGGAAATACGCCATGCCGCTGAAGATCGCCGTCCAGATGGACCATGTCTCGACCGTCAACATCGGCGGGGACACCAGCTTCGCGCTGTCGCTGGAGGCGCAGCGGCGCGGCCACGCCCTCTTCCACTACACGCCCGACCGGCTGACCATGGAGAACGGCCGCGTCTTCGCGCGCGTCGAGGCGATGACCGTACGCGACGAGAAGGGCAACCATTTCAACCTCGGCGAGCCGACCCGCACGGATCTCTCGGAGATGGACGTCATCCTGCTGCGCCAGGATCCCCCCTTCGACATGAACTACATCACCACCACGCATATACTGGAACGCATCCACCCGAAGACGCTGGTGGTCAACGATCCGGCCTGGGTGCGCAACAGCCCCGAAAAGATCTTCGTCACCGAATTCCCGGACCTGATGCCCGAGACGCTGATCACGCGCGATCCCGCCGAGGTCGCCGCGTTCCGCCGCGCGCATGGCGACATCATCGTGAAGCCGCTCTACGGAAACGGCGGCGCCGGCATCTTCCACATGCGCGAGGACGACCGCAACCTCGCCTCGCTGCTCGAAATGTTCACGCAGATGTTCCGCGAGCCGTTCATCGTGCAACGCTATCTCAGCGACGTGCGCAAAGGCGACAAGCGCATCATCCTCATCGACGGCGAACCCGCCGGCGCCATCAACCGCGTCCCCGCCGACCACGATTCGCGTTCCAACATGCATGTCGGCGGCCGCGCGGAACCTTCCGAACTCACCAGCCGCGAGCACGACATCTGCGCCCGCATCGGCCCTTCGCTCAAGGAGCGCGGCTTCATGCTCGTCGGCATCGACGTCATCGGCGGCTACCTCACCGAGATCAACGTCACCTCGCCGACCGGGATACGCGAGGTGAAACGCTTCGGCGGCGCCGACATCGCCGCGCTGTTCTGGGACGCGGTCGAGGCGAAGCGCTCCTGACGCTACCGCCGCTGCTCCGCCGAGCCTGTTCCGCCGCTGCAACCGGATGCAACCGTCTTGCCATCACGCGTTGCGGGAATACTCCTTTCGTTCGTGTTTCGATCCTCCGCTCGACGCTCTACTCAGCGTAGTCCGCTCGCGAGGCTCGAGCAGTACGATATGCTCCCCTGACAACGATCACTGATCTCGCTGCGGTCTACGACGACTGGAACATCGATTCGAACGGAAGTCGAGTCATTTTTGTTCATTAAATGTTCTTGTGCCGAGAACAGATCCGTGCTTGTCTGGCGCGTCTTCCTTTTCACATCCGCGCGGGCGGCGCGGACGGAGGGTGCGATGGTAGCGCGGGTGCGCACGGTGGCTTTCCAGGGCATAGAGGCCGTTCCGGTCGACGTGCAGGTGATGATCGCGCCGGGCAAGATGAACATTCACATCGTCGGCCTTCCCGACAAGGCGGTGGCCGAAAGCCGCGAGCGCGTTCAGGCCGCGCTGCACGCCTCCGGCCTGTCGTTGCCGGCAAAGAAGGTCACGATCAATCTGGCGCCGGCCGACCTGCCCAAGGAAGGAAGCCATTACGACTTGCCGATCGCGCTGGGCCTGATGGCCGCGCTCGGAGCCATTCCCGCAGACCAGCTCGCCGGCTATGTGGTGCTGGGAGAGCTCTCGCTCGATGGAACGATCGCGCCGGTCGCGGGCGCGCTGCCCGCCGCGATCGGCGCGAATGCGGATGGAAAGGGGCTGATCTGCCCCCACGATTGCGGACCGGAGGCTGCATGGGCAGGCGCGGACGTCGACGTCATCGCGCCGCGCAGCCTGATCGCCGTCGCCAACCATTTCCGCGGCACGCAGGTTCTGTCGCGGCCGACGCCGCAGATACGCCAACCTTCCGGCCGGCTGCCCGATCTTGCCGACATCAAGGGCCAGGAGAGCGCGCGGCGCGCGCTGGAGATAGCGGCTGCGGGAGGCCACAATCTGCTGATGGTCGGCCCGCCCGGCTCCGGCAAGTCGATGCTCGCGCAGCGTCTGCCCTCGATCCTGCCGTCGCTGTCGGCGCGGGAGCTGCTGGAAGTGTCGATGATCGCCTCGATCGGCGGGGAGCTCGCCGACGGCCGTCTGTCCGACCGGCGGCCGTTCCGTGCGCCGCACCATTCCGCCTCGATGGCTGCGATGGTCGGCGGCGGGTTGCGCGTGCGGCCGGGCGAGGTGTCGATGGCGCACAATGGCGTGCTGTTTCTGGACGAACTGCCCGAGTTCAGCCCCGCGGTGCTGGACTCGCTGCGCCAGCCGCTGGAGTCCGGCGAGGCGGTGATCGCGCGGGCAAATCATCGCGTGGCCTATCCGGCGCGCTTCCAGTTCGTGGCAGCGATGAATCCGTGCCGGTGCGGCATGGCGGGTGAGCCCGGCCATCGCTGCCTGCGCGGGCCGCGCTGCCAGTCCGACTATCAGGCCCGCATTTCCGGCCCGCTGATGGACCGCATCGATCTGCGGATCGACGTGCCGGCGGTCGCCGCCGCGGATCTCATACGCCCTTCGGCGGGAGAGGGCAGCGCTGCCGTCGCAGCGCGGGTGGCGCGGGCCCGTAACGTTCAGCGCCAGCGCAACGCGCTGCTGGGGCTGCCCGAATCTCTGGCCAATGCGCATCTGCCCACCAGCGTGGTGGAAACGGTGGCCGCGCCGGACAGCGCCGGCGCCGCATTGCTGCGGGATGCAGCCGAGAAACTGGGTTTTTCCGCACGTGCCTTTCACCGCGTGCTCAAGGTGGCGCGTACGCTGGCCGACCTGGACGGCGCGGAGATGCCCGGCCGCATCCATCTGGCCGAGGCCATTGCCTATCGCATGGCGGGCGAGCGACTGGCGCAGGCGGCATAGGAGGTCGCTCATGGAAGCTTGATCGGGAAACTTGACTACCGGCGTGCCGGTTCGCGGTTATGGGCGGGCGGGTGAGCAGTTAGAGGAACGCGGCGCGGTGCGCCGTCGGAAACGACGAATGTCGGTCGGCGGCGGGTTGTGATCTCCGGTCTTCGCGTCGATGGTTCCATCCGGCGCTAAACCGTTTTAGGCTTCCCCGACGGCGGCTGCGGAAGCGTGAATCCGGTCGGCGACAAGGAGATCTCATGAGCGATGCGGATATCGGCCTGATCGGGCTTGGCACGATGGGCTCCAACCTCGCGCTGAACATCGCCGAAAAGGGCAGCCGCATCGCGGTTTGGAACCGCACGGGCAGCCGCACCGGCGAGTTCGTCCGCGATGCGGGTCCGCTCGCCGAGCGTATCGTGCCCTGCGCCACGCTGGAGGCGCTGATGGCGGCAATCCGGCCGCCGCGACCCGTCATCCTGATGGTGCCGGCCGGACCGGCGGTCGACGAGCAGATGGCGATGCTGGCGGCCCATGCTGGGCCCGGCGACATCTTCATCGATGCCGGCAACGCCAATTTCCGCGACACGATGCGCCGCGACGCGGCGGCGCGGGGCGAGCCGTGGTCGTTTGTCGGCATGGGCGTTTCTGGCGGGGAGGAAGGCGCACGGCACGGGCCGTCGATCATGGTGGGCGGCTCACGCGAATCCTGGGAGCGGATCAAGCCGATCATCCTCGCCATCGCCGCGAAATACGACGGCGAGCCCTGCGCCGCCTGGCTCGGGCCGGACGGGGCCGGACACTTCGTCAAGACGATCCACAACGGCATCGAATATGCCGATATGCAGATGATCGCCGAGACATACGGCGTGATGCGGGACGGGCTGGGCATGAAGGCGCGCGCCATCGCCGACATTTTCGGGCGCTGGAACGAGGGCCGCCTCAATTCCTACCTGATCGAGATCACCGCCGCCGTGCTGCGCCAGGAAGAGCCCGAAAGCGGAGGGGCTTTCGTCGACATGATCGTCGACAGTGCGGGGCAGAAGGGCACCGGCCGCTGGTCGGCCATCGAGGCGCAGATGATGGGCGTTCCGGCCACTGCCATCGAGGCGGCAGTGGCGGCCCGGGCCATCTCGTCCATGCGTGCCGAGCGCGCCGCGGCGGCCGCGGCCTATCCGCCGCTCAGCCAGTCTGCCAGCCCGGCCGGCGATGTCGTGGCCGAGCTGGAGCTGGCGCTGCTGGCCGGCAAGATCGCCGCCTATGCGCAGGGATTCGCGGTGCTCGCCGCCGCGTCGCGCGAGTTCAACTGGTCCTTGCCGCTGGCCACCGTCGCGCGCATCTGGCGGGCCGGCTGCATCATCCGCTCGCAGTTCCTCGGCTCCATCGCCGCCGCCTTCGAGGAAGGAACCGTCGTGTCCAACCTGATGATGGCGCCGGCCTTCGTCGAGATGATGCGCGCCGCCCATCCGGCGCTGCGGGTCATCGTCGGCCGCGCCGCGCTTCAGGGCCTGCCGGTGCCGGCGCTGTCGGCCGCGCTCGGCTATTTCGACGGCTACCGCCAGGCGCGCGGCACGGCGAACCTCATCCAGGCGCAGCGCGACTATTTCGGCGCCCACGGCTTCGAGCGTCTCGGCCGGGACGGCATCCAGCACGGTCCGTGGGCGATGGCTTCGCAGGCCGGGCCAATTTGACCGGATTGGAAATCGCAGGTCCGGCGGTGCCCGATCCGGCTGCCCGGTCGGGTTGCCAAGTCGGGCTGCCAAGTCCGTCCGAAGGCCGGTGGAACTGCCCTCCACGACGCTCGCCCGGCCGGCGGCGGCATCGGTCGAAAACCGGATCACGCCATTGCCAGACCACATGAAGGGCCGGTTCGCTTGCGGGCGGCTTCCCGGGTACTGAATATCGGCATCGACAATGCCGCGGACTGCCCCTCGATCATCCCCCCGGCGGGGGCTGCGATACAGATCGGCGGGCAAAATGGGGCAGAAGGCCGGTCGCAGCACGTCGCGATGTGGTCCCCCGCCGCAGGGCCCGCTGTCGAAGTTCCCTGTCGCGGGGCCCCTGTCGCGGGCATGAGGGGAGCCGCCGGTCGCAAGCGCGGAATGCCGTCGTCCGGCTCGTGGTGGCATTGGGGGAGCGGCTCCGGCAAGTCAGCGATTCGTCCTGTGCCGGCTCGCCAGAACATTGCGGATCGAGAAGCTGGAATGAATCCGCAGGACACCCGGAAGCGCCGACAGGATTTCCTTGTGGATACGCTCGAACTCGCCGGCGTTGGCAACCTCGACGCGCAGCAGATAGTCGGAATCGCCGGTCATCAGGAAACACTCCTGAATCTCCGGATATTTGCGGACGGCCGCCTCGAACCGGTCCAGATAGTCCTCCGTCTGCCGCTCGAGCGTGATGCTGATGATCACCGCGATGGTCGATTCGGCGCCGCCGGCGTCCACCAGCGCGATGTAGCCGCGAATGATCCCGGCCTGCTCCATCAACTTGATGCGCCGCAGGCAGGCGGACGGGGAAAGCCCGACCTCCGAGGCGATCTGCGCGTTGCTGACGCGCGCGTTCAGGCGAAGGGACCGAAGGATCTTGCGGTCGATCGTGTCGAGCGAGGCCATTGCAGATCGTGCCGGTTTTTCGCAGATTCGCTCAATATTCAGAACAATATGAAATAATCAATCACTGTTTCGTCTGAACTTTCAACGCCGCTCCACTAGGCTGCACGGCGGGCGGAAAACGGGGCATGCAGGGCGTGGCGAAGGCGCACGGGCAGGACGATGCGACGGAGGCGGACGGAGCGTCCGGCTACCTGACGATCGATCTTTCGGCGCTTGGCCGCAACTACGAGCGGCTGGCCACAGAGGTCGCTCCGGGGCGGCTGGCCGCGGTGGTCAAGGCGGACGCCTACGGGCTGGGCGCGGCCCGCGTCGCCCCAAAACTCCACAGCCTCGGATGCCGCCATTTCTTCGTCGCGCAGTTCATGGAAGCGGTCGCCCTGCGCCCGCTGCTGGCTATGGACGCCGCGATCTACGTGCTCAACGGCCTGCTGCCCGGCAGCGAGGCGGCCTGCGCCGGCGGCGGCATCGTGCCGGTGATCAATTCGCTCGACCAGTGGCGCGCCTGGGCCCTCGCGGCAAGGGTCGCGGGCCGCAAGCTTCCCGCGGTGCTGCAATTCGACACCGGCATGTCGCGCCTCGGCATTCCGCCGGAAGAAAGGTCGGCTCTCGCCGCTCTCGTCGCAGAGGAGCCGGCGATCGATATCCGCTTCGTCATGAGCCACCTCGCCTGCGCCGACGAGCCGGAAAGCGACCGCAATGCCGGCCAGTTGGCGGAGATGGACCGCGTGGCGGCCGAGTTCCCGGCCATTCCCGTCTCGTTTGCCAATTCGGGCGGGATCTTCCTCGGCAAGCCCTATCACGGCGCGCTCGCCCGCGCCGGCGTCGCCCTTTATGGCGGCGCCCCGGCCGCCGGCGGCGTCAACCCCATGGAGCCGGTAGTGCGCCTCGACGTGGCCGTGGTGCAGACGCGCGCAGTGCCCGCGGACACGGCGGTCGGCTACGGCGCGGCCCATGTCACCGCCGCGCCCACGCGCCTCGCCACGCTGGGCGCCGGCTATGCGGACGGCCTGCCGCGCAGCCTCGGCGGCCGCGGCGCGGTCTATTGCGACGGCGTGCGCCTGCCCATCGTCGGCCGCGTCTCCATGGACAGCATCGTCGTCGACATCTCCGCCCTGCCGGAGGGGCGCCTCGGGCTCGGCAGCCTCGTCGAGGTGCTGGGGCCTAGCCAGACGCTCGAAGACCTCGCGCGCGACGCCGGCACCATTTCCTACGAGATCCTGACCAGCCTCGGCCGCCGCTACCGGCGTCGGTGGTGCTGAACCTCCGTTTCCCAATGAGGACATCATGAAAGTCGTCGTTCTCGGTGCCGGCATCATCGGCGTGACGTCGGCCTACCAGCTCGCCAGGTCGGGGCACGAGGTGACGGTCGTCGACCGCCAGCCCGGCCCGGCGCTGGAGACGAGCTTCGCCAATGCCGGCGAGGTGTCTTTCGGCTACTGCTCGCCCTGGGCCGCCCCCGGCATTCCCATGAAGGCGCTGAAATGGCTCTTCATGCGGCACGCGCCGCTGATCCTGCGCCCGAAGGTCGACGCCGCCATGCTGTCGTGGATGGCGAAGATGCTCTCCAACTGCACCGCGAAGCGCTATGCGATCAACAAGAGCCGCATGCTGCGCCTCGCCGACTACAGCCGCATCTCGCTCGCAGCGCTGCGCGAGGAGACGGGCATCGCCTATGACGAGCGCATGCAGGGAACGTTGCAGCTTTTCCGCACGCAGGCCCAGCTCGACGCCTCGGCCAAGGACGTCAAGGCGCTGGCGGCCGACGGCGTGCCCTATGAGGTGCTGGATCCGGAAGGCTGCATACGCGCCGAGCCGGCGCTGGCGCATGTCAGGGACAAGATCGTCGGCGGCCTGCTGACGCCCAAGGACGAGACCGGCGACTGCTTCAAGTTCGCCAATGCGCTGGCGGCGCAGGCCGAGGCGCTCGGCGTGCGCTTCCTGTACGACACCGAGATCAAGGGGCTGGACGTCGAGGCCGGCCGGATTCGCGGAGTGGTCACCGGCACGGGCAGGCTGGATGCCCAAGCCGTGGTGGCGGCGCTGGGCAGCTACACGCCGCTGCTGGTACGGCCGTTGGGAATCCGCCTGCCGGTCTATCCGGTCAAGGGCTATTCGCTGACCATTCCGATCACCGATGCCCCGCGCGCCCCGAAATCGACGGTCATGGACGAGACCTACAAGATCGCCATCACGCGGCTCGGCGACCGCATCCGGGTCGGCGGCATGGCCGAAATCTCGGGCTACACCAACGATCTGGGCCTTGCCCGCCGCCGCACGCTCGAACATTCGGTCATGGACCTGTTTCCGGGCGGCAATGCTGCCAAGGGCAGCTTCTGGTCCGGGCTGCGCCCGATGACGCCGGACGGCACGCCGGTCATCGGCCCCACGAAAGTCGCCGGCCTGTTCCTGAACACCGGCCACGGGACGCTCGGCTGGACGATGTGCTCGGGCTCGGCCCGCGTCATCGCCGACCTCGTCTCCGGCCGCAAGCCGGAGATCGACGCCACGGATCTTGCGATCAGCCGCTACGGCTGAGCCGGCCGCCAAACATCGTTTCCCGCGACCGGAAGGCGCTGCGGCACCGCGCGGCCACGCCAAGCGCGCAGCATCACCCTTGACAAATATCAGGGGGCCTGATGATAGCTGGTGTATACATCGGATCGAGGAGGACGAAACGATGAATGCAGCGACCCCGCCCGCCGGATCCCTGCCCGCCGGCTACGTGCCGCCCCAGCTTCTCATCGACGGCGAGTGGATCGACGCTTCGGCGCGGCAGACGCAGCCGGTGATCAACCCGGCGACCGGCAAGGCGATCGGCGCGGTGCCGCACGCCACCGCTGCCGATCTCGACCGGGCGCTCGCGGCCGCCCACCGCGCCTTCGCGAGCTGGCGCGAGGTCAATCCGCGCGAGCGCGGCAAGATGCTCAAGAAGGCCGCCGACCTGATGCGCGCGCGGCAGGAGGGCATCGCCCGGCTGGCGACGCTGGAGATGGGCAAGCCGCTGGCCGAGGCGCGGCTGGAGACGCATTTCGCTGCCGAGGAGATGGAGTGGTTCGCCGAGGAGGGACGGCGCAGCTACGGCCGCGTGATCCCCGGCCGGCTGCACCACACCCGTTTCACCGTGGTGCGCGAGCCGGTCGGCCCTTCGGCCGGCTTCTCGGCCTGGAATTTTCCGGTCGGCAACGCGGCGCGCAAGCTGGGCTCGGCGCTCGCCGCGGGATGCACCATGATCTACAAGCCCGGCGAGGAAGCGCCGGCGGCGGCGCTGTCCGTCGCGCGCTGCCTCGTCGACGCCGGGGTGCCGGCAGGCGTCATCGCGGTCGTGTTCGGCGTGCCCGACACGATCTCGCGCCACCTCATCGCCTCGCCGGTCATCCGCAAGATCTCCTTCACCGGCTCGGTCCCGGTCGGCAAGCACCTGATCAAGCTGGCGGCCGACGGGCTGAAGCGCACGACCATGGAGCTCGGCGGCCACGCGCCGGTGCTGGTGTTCGACGATGCCGACATCGACGCCACGCTGGACCTTGCCGTGCAGCGCAAATACCGCAATTCCGGTCAGGTCTGCGTGTTGCCCACCCGCTTCTACGTGCAGGAGAAATCGTACCGGCGCTTTGTCGAGGGTTTCGCGGAGCGCGCGGCGAGGATCAAGGTCGGCGACGGGCTGGACCCGGCGACCCAGATGGGGCCGATGGTCCATACGCGCCGGCGCGACGCGATCGAGGGCCTCGTGCAGGACGCCACGGCCAAGGGCGCGAAGCTGCTGACCGGCGGACGCCGCGTCGGCAATGAGGGCGCCTTCTACGAGCCGACCGTGCTCGCCGACGTGCCGCTTGACGCGCGCATCATGAGCGAGGAGCCGTTCGGCCCGGTGGCGGTGCTCAACCCGTTCGGCGACCTCGAGGACGGCATCGCCAAGGCCAACAGCCTGCCCTACGGGCTGGCGGCCTATGCCTTCACGCAGGCGGCGGCCAACATCCACCGGCTGGGCGACGCCATCGAGGCCGGCATGGTCGGCATCAATTCCTTCAACGTCTCGATGCCCGAGACGCCGTTCGGCGGCGTCAAGGATTCCGGCCACGGCTCGGAGGTCGGCATGGAGGGCATCGACGCCTTCCTCGTCACCAAGACGCTGAGCGTGACCTGAGCGGGAACCGGCGATGAAGCCCATGCCCCCCGAAGGCAGGTTCGCGGCGGAGGCCGTGCTCGGCCGCATGAAGGCGGCCGGCATCGACGTGCTCCTCGCCAATGGCGGCACCGACTTCCCTTCGATCATCGAAGCCTATGCGCGCGCGGCCGAGACCGGGATAGCCATGCCCGAGCCGCTGGTCATCCCGCACGAGGGCGTGGCGGTCGGCATGGCGCATGGCTACTACCTCGCCACCGGCCGGCCGGCGGCGGTGATGGTGCATGTCAATGTCGGCCTCGCCAATGCGGTGATGGGGCTCATCAACGCCGCGTCGGAGAACGTGCCGATCCTGATGTGCTCGGGCCGCACGCCGCTGACCGAGGCCGGGCGCTTCGGCAGCCGCTCCAGCCCGATCCACTGGGGCCAGGAGATGCGCGACCAGGCGGGCATGGTGCGCGACATCGTCAAATGGGACTACGAGCTGCGCTACGCCGACCAGGCCGGCCCGGCGATCGACCGCGCCGTCGCGATCGCCATGAGCGAGCCGCGCGGGCCGGTCTATCTCAGCCTGCCGCGCGAGGCGCTGGCCGAGGCGGCGACCATGCCGCCCGCCCCGCCGGTCATCGCGCCCGCCGGCTACGGCCCGCCCGCGCCAGAATCCGTGGCGCGCGCGGCCGATGCGCTGGCGCGGGCGCAACGGCCGGTCGTCATTACCCAGAGCCCGGAGGTGGGAACCGGCTTCGAGCCGCTGGCCGGCTTCGCGGATCGCTTCGCCCTGCCGGTGGTGGAGTATTGGGCGCTGCGGCAGTCGCTGCCGACCAGCCACCCCATGTTCGCCGGCCGCGA
The DNA here is from genome assembly GCA_964629765.1 of uncultured Mesorhizobium sp. Lineage (GTDB taxonomy): Bacteria > Pseudomonadota > Alphaproteobacteria > Rhizobiales > Rhizobiaceae > RCIO01. The sequence continues at coordinate 28,219 of CAZVTK010000014.1, read as the reverse complement.
CCCGACGCCCTTCGTGCGCGAGGCCGACGCCATCCTCGTCGTCAACGCTGCCGTGCCGTGGATCATGGAGCAGGTGCAGCCGCCCGAAGGCTGCACGGTCGTCGCGCTCGGGCCGGACCCGCTGCACAGCGCCATGCCGATGCGCAGTTTTCGCACGGACATAGCGCTCGCGGGCGGCATCGATGCCGGCATCGCGGCGCTGGACGCCGCCATGCGCGAACGCGTGCCGGCCGGCGAAAGCTTCGCCGCGCGGCGCGAGCGCATCGCCGCATTCCGCGCCGCGGCCGAAGCCGCGCTGGAAAAGCGCATCGCGGCCGGCAGCGGCTCGCCCATGTCGCCGGCCTATGTCAGCCGCTGCCTGTCGGACGCGGCGGGACCCGACGCCGTGTTCTTCAACGAGCTCGGCGTCGACCTGTCGGCCATGCGCTTTACGGCGCCGGGCAGCTTCTTCTTCACGCCGCTTTCGGGCGGGCTCGGCTGGGGCCTGACGGCGGCGCTCGGTGCCCAGCTCGGCAACCGCGACAGGCAGGTGATCGCCACCATCGGCGACGGCTCCTACATGTTCGCCAACCCGGTCGCCTGCCACCAGACGGCCGCAGCGCTGAAGCTGCCGCTGCTGACCGTCGTCTTCAACAACGGCGTCTGGAACGCGGTACGCCGCTCGACGCTCCATATGTACCCGGACGGCAAGGCGGCGGCGGCCAACGTCATGCCGATCACCGCGCTCGACCCGGCGCCCGACTATGCGGCGGTGGCGCGCGCCCACGGCGCCCATGCCGAGCGCGTCGACGACGGGGCGGCGCTGCCGGACGCCATAGGCCGGGCGCTCGCCGCGACGCGCTCCGGCAGGCAGGCGCTGCTCGAAGTCGTGGTAAGCACCTGAATGGCCGCCGGCAGCGACATGGCCGACGAGGCGCGGCTGGCCGGCAGGCTCGCCGTGCTGCGGCGCCGCTTTCCGGCGATCGAGGATCTGGAAGCGCGGGCGCGGCGCCGCGTGCCGCGCTTCGTCTTCGACTTCGTGCAGGGCGGGGCGGGCGACAACAGCGGCATGGCGCGCAACCGCGCGGCGCTGAAGGGTATCGAGATCGTGCCGCGCTACGGCGTCGAGGCGAGCGGGATCGACCCGTCGGTCGAGCTGTTCGGCAGGCGCTATGCCGCGCCGACCGGCATCGCCCCCATCGGCTTCGACGGGCTGATGTGGCCGGGCGCGACCGAGCTTTTCGCGTGTGCGGCGCAGCGGGCGAACATTCCCTACCTCGCCGGCACGCTGGCGACGGCCACCATCGAGGACATCGCCCGCTGGGCGCCCGACGTCACCTGGTTCCAGCTCTATCCGCTCGCCGTCGACGACCACCGGCTGAGCTTCGACCTCGCAACCCGCGCGCAGCGCGCCGGGGCGAAGGCGCTGGTGGCGACGCTCGACGTGCCGGTGCGGGTGAAGCGGCCGCGCGACATGCGCAACGGCTTCGTGATGCCGTTCCGCATAAGGCCGCGCAACGTGGTCGACGTGGCGCTGTCGCCGCGCTGGCTCATCGCGCTGATGCGGCACGGCATGCCGCGCTTCGCCAATGTGGAGGGGTATGCGCAGGGCGTGGACACCGCCGACTTCGTCGCCCGGCATGTCGGCGGCGGCTTCGCCTGGGACGCGCTGGCGCGGCTGCGCGAGCGCTGGCAGGGGCCGATGCTGCTCAAGGGCGTGCTGCACCCGGCCGACGCGGAGAAGGCGCGGAGCATCGGCATGGACGGGCTGGTCGTGTCGAACCATGGCGGCCGCCAGTTCGACGCGGCGCCGGCCAGCATCGACATGCTGCCGGGTATTGCCGCCGCCGTCGGGCGCGACATGACGCTGATCCTCGACAGCGGCGTGACCTGCGGGGCCGACATGCTGCGCGCGCTCGCCTGCGGCGCCCGGTCGACCTTCAGCGGGCGCGCCTTCATGCTGGCGCTGGAGGCGATCGGAGACGACGGCGCGCACCACATGGCGGCAAGCCTGATCGAGGAGTTTTCCGCCGCGCTCGGCCAGTCGGGCATCGTCTCGACGGCGGAAGTCTCCAGCCTTGCCGTGCGCCACCCCACCGCCTGGACACGGTCGGTAAAGGAGAGGGGGCCGGCCGGCGGCAGCGAAGGGAGTACGGGCGCATGACCGTCGCGGCCGCCATCGCGGCGCTGAAGCCGCATTTCGGCGAGCGACTGTCGCTCGCCGAGGCGGTGCGGCAGCACCACGGCCACGACATGTCGCGCCAGCCGACGCGGCTGCCCGACGCCGTGGTCTTCGCGACAAGCGAGGCCGAGGTGCAGCGCGTGGTGGCGACCTGCTTCGAGCATCGCGTGCCGGTGACGCCCTTCGCCGCCGGCTCGTCCATGGAGGGCCACACGATCCCGCTGAAAGGCGGCATCTCGCTCGACCTGTCGCGCATGAGCCGCATCGTGGCGGTGAACGCCGAGGATTTCGACGCGGTGGTCGAAGCCGGCGTCACGCGAAAGCAGCTCAACGCGCATCTGCGCGACACCGGACTGTTCTTCCCCGTCGATCCCGGCGCCGACGCCACGCTGGGCGGCATGGCCTCCACCCGCGCCAGCGGCACGACCGCGGTGCGCTACGGCACGATGCGCGAGAACGTGCTGGCGCTGCGCGTGGTCACGCCGACGGGAAAAATCATCACCACCGGCCGGCGGGTGAAGAAATCCTCCACGGGGTACGATTTGACAAAACTCTTCGTCGGCGCGGAGGGCACGCTGGGCGTGATCACCGAGGTGACGGTGCGGCTACAGCCCGTGCCGGAGACGATCGCCTCGGCGGTATGCACCTTCGCGACCATGCGCGGCGCGGTGGAGGCGGTGGTCGCCACCATGCAGAGCGGCATTCCGGTCGCCCGCATCGAGTTCCTCGACGAGGTGGCGGTCGACGCCGCCAATGCGCATTCGAATCTTGGACTGAAACGCGCCAACCCTGTTCCTCGAATTCCACGGCAGCCCGCGCTGGGTGGAGGAGCAGTCGCAGACGGTGGGCGGGATCGCGACCGACCATGGCGGCTCGGGCTTCGCCTGGTCGACCCTGCCCGAGGACCGCGAGCGGCTGTGGAAGGCGCGGCACGAGACGATCTACGCCAACCAGTCGCTGCGGCCGGGCTGCAAGACCTACACGACCGACGTGTGCGTGCCGATCTCGCGGCTGGCCGACGCCGTGACGGCGGCGCGCGCCGACCTCGACGGCTCCTTCGTCACCGGCAAGATCATCGGCCATGTCGGCGACGGCAATTTCCATGTCGGCTATCTGATCAAGCCGGAGATCGCGGCAGAGCTCGCCGAGGCCGAGCGGCTGGCGGGCCGGCTCTACGAGCGGGCGATGGAAATGGGCGGCACCTTCAGCGGCGAGCACGGCATCGGCATCTCCAAGCTGCCGCTGCTGCGGCGCGAACACGGCGACGCGGTCGACACCATGAAGGCGCTCAAAGCCGCGCTCGACCCCGCGGGCATCATGAACCCCGGCAAGCTGGGCGAGGCCGGCTGAAATGCGCGAAGCACGAGTTGACCGGCGCGAGCACGCCGCTAGTATCAGGATACCTTACATGTACGGGAGGACGTCATGAAGAAGATCGACATCTTCAACCATATCTGGCCGAAACCCTTCTTCGACCGGCTGGTCAAGGAGCTCGGCACGCTGAGCCAGATGACCAAGCGCTCCAGCGAGGTGCCGATGATGACGGACCTCGACCGCCGGTTCGAGGTGATGGACATGTTCGGGCCGGACTACCGGCAGATCCTGTCGCTGGCCTCGCCGCCGCTCGAAAAATTCGCCGGGCCCCAGGGAGCGCTGGAACTGTCGCGGATCGGCTCGGATTCGATGGCCGAGCTGGTGGAAAAATACCCCGACCGCTTCCCCGCCTTCGTCGCCACCGCGCCGATGAACAATCCCGACGCGCTGGTGGAGGAAAGCCGCCGCGCCGTCGAGGATCTCGGCGCCGTGGGCGTGCAGATCTTCACCAACGTCAACGGCAAGCCGGTCGACCTGCCGGAATACGAGCCGTTCTTCTCCTACATGGCGAGATCCGGCAAGCCGGTGTTCCTGCATCCGGCGCGCACGCAGGATTTCTCCGACTACGAGAGCGAGAAGCGCTCCGAATACGAGATCTGGTGGACGCTGGGCTGGCCCTACGAGACCTCGGCGACCATGTCGCGCATGGTGTTCTCGCGCATGTTCGACAAGTTTCCCGGCCTCAAGGTGCTCACCCACCATGCCGGCGGCATGATCCCCTTCTTCGAGGGCCGCGTCGGCCCCGGCTGGGACCAGATGGGCAAGCGCACCTCCGACCGCGACCTCAAGCCGGTCCTGTCGGGGCTGAAGCGGCCGCATCTCGACTATTTCAAGGAATTCTACGCCGACACCGCGTCGTTCGGCTCGAGGAAGGCGATCGAGCACGCCATCGAGTTCTTCGGCGAGGACCGCGTGGTGTTCGCATCCGACGCGCCCTTCGATCCCGAAGGCGGGCCGATGTACATCCGCGAGACGATCCGCATCCTCGATTCGATGGAGATCAGCGACGCGCTGCGCCGCAAGCTCTACCAGGACAATGCGGTAAAACTGCTCGGCCTCACGCTGAAATAACGGCGAGCGGCGCCGGCTCGATCAGCCGGCTCCCGTCAGCCCGCGTCGTCGGGCTTGCGCAGCTTGTCGGCGAGCCGGCGGGTCAGCTCGGCGAGCTTGCGGTAGTCCTCGTCGGAGAGGGCCGCGAAGACCTCCGTCTCGACGCGGTCGGCCAGCACGTCGCACTGCTCCAGCAGGCTGCCGCCGGCTTTCGTCACGCTCATGCGCAGGATGCGGCGGTTGGCCGGGTCGGCCTTGCGCAGGATCAGCTTGCGCCGCTCCAGCCCGGCGATCAGCTCGTTCATGGTCTGCGGCGTCACGAAGAAGCGCCGCGACAGCTCCGCCGAGGACAGGCCGCTGTGGCGGCCGATGACGCTCAGCACCGTGTACTGGATGCCGGTCAGCTCGACCCCGCCGAGCGCGGCCTCCAGACGGCTGCGCACGGCATGGTTGGCCTGGTTGAGGAAGAACATGGCGCGCGGCCGCAGCACGGCGCGAGCACTCCCCCCCGATGGATCGTCGCTGGACAAGGTGCCGTCCGTTCCTCTTGTCATCGCGTCCGCCTAACCGAGATCGGCGGCCGCCGCAAGCATCAGGCCCCCATCAGCCCCCCGGCGCCGGTGTCCGGCCGGGCGGCGAAAGCCGTGAAAGCAAGCGGGCGCCGGCAGCGTCGCCGGCGCCCGCTGGAGCTCGGATCCCCCGAATCCGGGGACGGCACCGATCATTGGGCCTCGAGCTTGGCGACCTCGACGAGGCGCTTCCACTCGACGATGGTGTCCTCCATCAGCTTCTGCGACTCCTCCGGCGTGGAGATGAAGGCCTCGCCGCCCTGCTTCATCAGGAATTCCTTGGTCTCGTCGGCGGCGAGCACCTGGTTGAACCAGCCGTTCACGGTGGTCACCACCTCGGCCGGCGCGCCGTCCGGCAGCATCACGCCCCACCAGCCGAGCTGGTCGATATTGTAGCCCTGCTCCTTGAAGGTGGGGATGTCGGGGATGCCGGCGATCCTGTCGGCGGCGCCGAGAGCCAGCACGCGCCAGCGGCCCTGGCGCACCTGGCCGAGCGAGAAGACCGGGTCGTGGGCGCCGAAATCGACATGGCCGGCCATCATGTCGTTCACCGTATCGGCGGCGGTGCCGTACTGCACCGGCACGGTCTGGAGCCCGGCGAGCTGCTTGAACTCCTCGGCCATGACGCGGCCCGAGGTGGCGTTCACCGCGTAGGAGCCGCCGTCGCCCTTCTGCTTCTGGTCGGCGACGAGGTCGGCGAGGGTCTTGTACGGGCTGTCGGCGCGCACCGTCAGCATGAACGCCTGCTTGTTGATGGTGGCGATGGTCTGCAGATCCTTCGCCGCGTCGACGGAGGGGTTCTTCAGCAGCCACATGTTGCCGGCGGTCGAATTGCCGGAATGGACGAAGATCGTATAGCCGTCCGGCGCGGCGCGGGCGGTGAACTCGGCGGCGATGTTGCCCGCCGCGCCCGGCTTGTTCTCGACGATGATGGTGGCGCCCGACGCGGCGGCGACCTTGTCGGCGAAGAAGCGGACCAGCACGTCGGCGCCGCTGCCGGCAGGGAAGGCGCAGATGAAGCTGATGGTCTTGGCGGGATAGGCCTGCGCGAAGGCAAGGCCCGGCGAAAGCATCGCCGCGCCGGCAAGGGCGAGGGCGGCGCGGCGCGTGATCTTCATGCGGGTCTTCGACATTCTCTCTTCTCCTCCTGAGCGGGATGCTGTGACTGCGTGGCGCGAGGGGTGCGTCCTATTCCTCCTGGAACGCCGCCTCGCGGGTCTTTCTGAATTGCGGAAACACGATCAGCGCGACTACCAGCACCGAGCATACGAGCAGGCCGAGCGAGATCGGGCGTTCCAGGAAGATCATCGGGTCGCCGCGCGAAATCACCAGCGAGCGGCGCAGGTTGGACTCCATCAGCGGGCCGAGGATGAAGCCGAGGATCAGCGGCGCCGGCTCGCAGCCGAGCTTGAGCAGCAGGTAGCCGAACAGGGTGAAGACGATCATCAGCACCATCATGAAGGGCTCTGTGCTGGTCGTGTACACGCCGACCGCGCAGAACAGCAGGATGGCCGGGAACAGGAAGCGGTAGGGCACCGACAGCAGCCGCACCCAGATGCCCAGCATCGGCAGGTTGATGACGACCAGCATGAGGTTGCCGATCCACATCGAGGCGACGAGGCCCCAGAACAGCTCGGGGCGCGCCGTCATCACCGCCGCGCCCGGCTGGATGCCCTGGATGATGAGCGCGCCCATCATGATGGCCATGACCGGGTTCGAAGGAATGCCGAGCGTCAGCATCGGGATGAACGAGGTCTGCGCGGCGGCGTTGTTGGCCGCCTCGGGGCCGGCCACGCCCTCGATGGCGCCCTTGCCGAAGCGCTCCGGCGTGCGGGTGATCTTGCGCTCGACCGTATAGCTGGCGAAGGACGCCAGCACCGCGCCGCCGCCGGGCAGGATGCCGAGCAGCGAGCCCAGCCCGGTGCCGCGCAGCGCCGCCGGCCACGACAGGCGGAATTCCTCGCGCGTCGGCCACAGGTCGCGCAGGCGCGTCGAGATCGGGTCGCGCGTTGCCGGCGGGTTCTCCAGGTTGCGCAGGATCTCGACGATGCCGAACAGGCCGAGCACCAGCGGCAGGAACTCGATGCCCTCCCACAGCCCGCCAATGCCGAAGGTATAGCGGGTAACGCCGGTGTTGACGTCGGTGCCGACGAGGCCGAGCAGCAGGCCGATCAGCACCATGGCGACGGCCTTCGTCACCGAGCCGTGCGCCAGCACCACGGCCATCAGCAGGCCGAGCACCATCAGCGAGAAATAGTCGGGCGAGGTGAACTGCTGGGCGATGGCCGACAGCGGCGGCGCGAAGGCGGCGATGAACACGGTGCCGATGCAGCCGGCGAAGAAGGAGCCCAGCGCCGCCGTCGCCAGCGCGGCGCCGGCGCGGCCGCGCCGCGCCATCTGGTGGCCCTCGATGCAGGTGACAACGGACGACGCCTCGCCCGGCATGTTGACGAGGATCGACGTCGTCGACCCGCCATACTGGGCGCCGTAATAGATGCCCGCCATCATGACCAGCGCCGACAGCGGATCCATGCCGAAGGTGATCGGCAGGAGCAGCGCCAGCGTCGGGATCGGGCCGATGCCCGGCAGCACGCCGACCAGCGTGCCCAAGAGCACGCCGATCAGGCAGAACATCAGGTTCTGCAACGAGGCGGCCGCGACGAAGCCGGTGGCGAGGTTGTCGAAGATCTCCATCTCAGCTCCACCACCACAGCGGCATGGGCTGGCCGAGCGCGTAGACGAACAGGAGCACGATGAAGAGGGTGGAGGCGGCGGCGAAGACCAGCGTCTCGACCAGCCGCGCCTGCGGCTGCGCATAGGCGGCGACGATGATCATCAGCGGCGCCGTCAGCACGACGCCGATCTGGCTGATCAGGAAGCCGAATATGGCAAGGGCGACCGACACCATCAGCAGCGGGCGCAGCCGGAACCGCTCGATCGGCGGTCCGTCGAGCGTCAGCGACTTCGCACCGACGACGAGGCCGAACGCGGCGATCAGCCCCGAGATGATCATCGGGAAATAGCCCGGCCCCATGCTGCGCGCGGAGCCGAACTGGAGCTCGCGGCCGAAATAGAGGCCCGCCCCGCCGATGAGCAGGAACAACAGGCCCGCCCCGAAATCCTGGGGGCTTCGCACCTTCAGCATCGCACTCCTCCCGGGCGGTGCCCGGCCAGACCGGGATCCGGCCAGACCGAATTTCGAGGATTCCCCACGCGGCGCAGACCGGAGCAGGCGCACCGCGCGACGGAACCCGATTTGACGATGTCGAACGCGCCCCTTCCTCCCGGGATCGCCTGTTCCTCCGTTGCCGGCGGCCCTCCGTCGCCAATGGCAGGGGCCAGTGGCCGGGGCCGCCTTTCATATGGCGGCCTTATATCAGGCTACCATACAACCGAAGTCAATCTTAAATTCATGGGGTGCAAATTCGCCGGGCGCAAATTCGCTCAGGTGCGCGGAGCGGATGCGACGGACGAGTGCAGGCCCGCCATGCCCTTTCTTTGATTTAAGCAAACCGGATTATACCTTGTCAAAATCAAATTGACAGGACCGCCGCCAGTAACGATGTTCGGCGCCGCAGAAGGATGCGCGCATGAAAATCTCGGTGGTCGGCGGAGGGATAGGAGGTCTGACCGCCGCGCTCGCCCTCCTGCGGCAGGGCTTCGACGTCGAGGTGTTCGAGCAGGCGCCGGAGCTGCGCGAGGTCGGCGCCGGCGTCCAGGTCAGCGCCAACGGCACGCGCATCCTGTTCGCGCTCGGCCTCCAGGAGGACATCATGTCCGTCGCCTGCGAGGCGGGCGGCAAGGAGATCCGGCTCTGGAACACGGGCCAGACGTGGAAGCTGTTCGACCTCGGGCCGCTGTCGGTGGCCCGCTACGGCTTTCCCTACATCACCATCCACCGCAACGACCTGCACCAGGCGCTCGCAGCCGGGATCAGGCGCATCGCGCCGGGCGCCATCCGGCTCGGCAAGCGCTGCACCGGCGCCGAGCAGGACGGCAGCGGCGTGACGCTACGCTTCGCCGACGGCACCAGCTCCCGCAGCGACCTGGCGGTCGGCGCCGACGGCGTCCATTCGGGAATCCGCGAGCGCCTGTTCGGCGCCGACGCGCCGCGCTTCACCGGCATCGTCGCCTGGCGCGGCGTGATTCACGTGGAACGCCTGCCGCGCCATCTGCTGCGCCCGGTCGGCACCAACTGGATCGGTCCCGGCGGCCACGTCATCCACTATCTGCTGCGGCGCGGCGAGCTGATGAACTACGTCTCGGTGGTCGAACGCTCCGACTGGCAGGTCGAATCCTGGTCCGTGGCGGGCACGGTCGAGGAATGCCTCGCCGACTACCAGGGCTGGCACCCGGACGTCCATACGCTGATCAGGGCGATGGACACGCCCTACAAATGGGCGCTGATGCTGCGCCAGCCCATGCCGGAATGGACGAGGGGCCGCGTGACGCTGCTGGGCGACGCCTGCCACCCGACCTTGCCCTTCCTCGCGCAGGGGGCGGTGATGGCCATCGAGGACGGCTTTGTCCTTGCGCGCGCGCTTGCCGCGCATGGCGGCGACCACGGCCCGGCGTTCCGCCACTACGAGGCCGCGCGCGGCGAGCGCACCGCAAGGATCGTCAAGGGCGCGGAAGGCAATCTCGCCCGCTTCCACAACCCCGCCCTCTCCGACCCGGCGCGCGCGCAATCCTACGTCGACGCCGAATGGGCGGAAGACAAGGTCAGGCAGCGCTACGAATGGCTGTTCACCTACGACGCGACGAGCGTTCCGGTTGGTGAGCGAGGGGGCGAGCGCGAGCCGGCGATGGAGGCTTCGTGACGACGATTCCGGAGCCAGTGCGCGGCCAGCGCAAGATCCAGTCCATCGAGGTCGGCTTCCGGCTGATCCGCGTGCTGGAGCGCGCCGCCGGCAAGATGCCGCTCGGCAAGATCGCCGAGCTGGCCGAGATGCCGGCCAGCAAGGCGCATCTCTACATGGCGAGCTTCGTGCAGATCGGGCTGGTGGAGCAGGATCCCGCCACCATGCGCTACGGGCTCGGCCCCTACGCGCTCCAGCTCGGCGCCGCCGGCCTGCGCCAGCTCGACGTCGCCCAGCTCGCGCGCGAGCCGCTGGACAGGCTGCAATCGGCGACCGGCCTGCTGGTCTTCCTCTCCGTCTGGGGCAATCGCGGGCCGGTGATCATCCACAAGGTCGACGCCACGGTCGAGGTGCTGGTGTCGGTGCGCGTCGGCTACGTGCTGCCGCTCTACAAGGCCGCGACCGGCCGCGTGTTCCTCGCCTACAAGCCGCGCTCGGCGGTGCAGCATGTGGAGACGCACGAGCGGCCGGTGGACGCCGCGGTGAAGCAGCGCGCCGAGCAGAGCCTCGATTTGATCCGTCGGCGCCAGCTCGCCTTTTCCGACAGCCAGCTCAATGCCGGCTTCGCCTCGATCTCCGGTCCGGTCTTCGACTATGCCGGCGAGATCGCCGCCGCCGTGACGCTGCTCGGCATGAAGAACGACATCGACATCGACCCGCTCGGGCCGACGGCGCGGCTGGTGCTCGCCACCGCCGCCGGCATATCGCGCGGGCTCGGCTGCCCGGCCGAACTGCTGCGCGCCGAAGGCGACGGACCGGCCGGGCGCAGGTCGGCGTGAGGGCGCCGCCGATGAGGACCGGATGGGAGCGCGTGCCGCTGCTCGTCTCCTTCCCGGAGACGGCCCCGGAGACGGCCCCGGAGACGGCCCCGGAGACGGCGCGTTTCACCGAGACCTACGGCTTCGCCGGCAATTCCGGCCGCGTGAACCTCGAAGGCCAGCTTCTGCGCCCAACCGGTTGCCCGTCGAAGACCGTCTATGTGTTCATGCACCCGACCTCGACGCTGCATTTGTTGCCGATGCCGGCGGCGCTCGCCGATCGCGGCCTGCATGTGCTGTGCGCCGCCAGCCGCTACCCCAAGAACGACAGCGCCCTGATCATGGAGAAGGTGGCGGTCGACCTCGGCCGCTGGCTCGACCATGCGCGCGGCGAGCTCGGATACGAAAAGATCGTCCTGGTCGGCTGGTCGGGCGGCGGATCGCTGTCGCTGTTCTACCAGGCGCAGGCCGAGAACCCGACGATCACCCATACGCCGGCCGGCGACGCGGTGAACCTCATCGAGGCCGGGCTGAAGCCCGCCGACGGGGTCATCTTCATCGCCGCGCATCTGTCGCGCGCCGAGACGCTGACGGAATGGCTCGACCCGTCGGTAATCGACGAGCTCGACCCCGACAGGCGCGATGCCGCGCTCGACATCTATTCGCCCGACTGTCCGGCGCAGCCGCCCTACGCCGCCGATTTCGTCGCCCGCTTCCGCGCCGCGCAGGTGGCGCGCAACCGGCGCATCACCGACTGGTGCCTCGACACGCTGGACCGGCTGAGGAAACGCGGCGGGCCGGAGCAGGAGCGCGCCTTCGTCGTCCACCGCACCATGTGCGACGTGCGCTGGTTCGACACGTCGATAGATCCCAACGAGCGCAGACCGGGCTGGAGCTACATGGGCGACCCGCGCGCGGTGAATGTCGGACCCGTGGGGCTGGCGCGCTATTCGACGCTGCGCTCGTGGCTCAGCCAGTGGAGCTACGATCTCTCCAACGCCAAGGGCCCGGCCAATGCGCGGCTGATCCGCCGCACCCCCGTGCTCCAGATCGAGAACAATGCCGACGAGGCGGTGCCGGCAACGCACAATCCCGCCATAGCGGCGGCGCTGGCGACGCCGGACAAGGAGTACCTCACCATCCCCGGCGCCACCCATTACTATCTCGGCCAGCCGGAGCTGCTGAAGACCTGCCTCGACCGGGTCATCGGCTGGAGCCGGCAGCGCGGATTGCTGGACGACTGAAAGGCGAACCGCCGCCGAGGTCCCGGCGGCGGCCCGAAAGGAGGCGACGCGATGTCAGGCAGCCTTGCCCTTCTTGGCGGCGATCATCTTCGCCTTCCTGGCGCTCCACGCGTCGAGATTGGCGCGCGCCGCCTTCGCCGCCGTTTCCAGATAGCCCGGCTCCTCGGTGCGCGCGGTGACCTCGAGCCGCAGCCCGTTGGGGTCGAAGAAATAGATCGAGTTGATGAATTCGTGGTCGACGATGTCGGTGGTCTTCACGCCCGCCGCGATCAGCCGCTCCTTCATCTCCAGCACCTTCTCGACCGACTCCAGCTCCATGGCGAAATGCATCACCCAGGCCGGCGTGTTGGGCGACGGCAGCGGCATCTCGTTCTCGCCGAGGTCGAAGAAGGCCATGTAGGAGCCGTCCGCCATCTCGAAGAAGAAATGCGCGTAGGGCTTTTCCTCGCCGGTGCTCGGCACCTTCTCGGCGGTCATGCAGTTGACCAGCGGCAGGCCGAGGATATCCTCGTAGAATTTGCGCGTCTCCTCGCCGTCCCGGCAGGGAAACGAATAGTGGTACAGGCCCTTGATCTTCGGCGCAGGCGTCATGGCGGTATCTCCTCCTTGCTTGCATCCGCGCGCGGGCAGCGGCGCGCCGCCGCGGGACGTCGGGCCACGAGACTAGCGCGGCGCCGGCGCGCGCCTGTCCCCCAGATGGGAGGACAGAAAGCAGCGGGTGCGCGCCATGCATGAGCGCAGCATCATGGAGGCGCTGGCGGGCGCCGTCGCCGCGCTCGGCGGCCCGGACTTCGGCGAGCGGCTGCTCGGCGCGCTGCACGCCATCGCCGGCACCGATCTGTGCTCGGCCTTCGCGGTCGGCGAGGACGGCGCGCTGCGCTACCTGTTCTCCGCCGGCCTGCACCCGCAAATACCCGATTTCGCCGAAAGCGCCTCGCTCGCCTACGCCCGCATCTACTGGCGCAGCGACCGCACCACCCGGCGCACGCTGGCGCGAACCGGAGCCAGTGACGGCACGGTGCACGTCATCCGCCAGGCGTGGAACGGCATCAGCGATCCCGACTACCGCCGCGCCTGCTACGAGCGCGGCGGCATCGTCGAGCGGCTGACGCTCTACGGCGGCGGAAAGCGGCCGCTCTTCGCCAGCGCCTACCGCATCCGCGGCAGCGGCCATTCCAGCCCGGCCGAGCTGGAGGCGCTGGAGCGCGCCGCGCCGCTGCTACTGGCGCTGGTGGCGCGCCACGCCGAGACCTCACGCGCTGCGGCGGAACCGCCGGCCCCCGGCGGCGACCTCACGCGCCGGCTGCTCGCCTGCGACCGGGCGCTGAGCGAGCGCGAGGCGGCGGTGGCCGCCGCCCTCGTCGCCGGGCGCAGCCAGCGCGAGATCGCGCAGGCGGCGGGCGTGGCGCTGAGCAGCGTCATCACCTATCGCCGCCGCGCGTATCGCAAGCTCGGCGTCGCCGACCGGCGCGGGCTGGCCGAATTCCTCGACCAGCACGATCGCAGGCACTGAGAAACGGGGAGAAAGCGGGAGTGACAATGAGACTCGACGACAGGATCGCCATCGTTACCGGCGCCAGCACCGGCATCGGCAAGGAGATCGCCGCCACCTTCGCGGCGGCGGGCGCGAAGACGGTGGTCGCCGCGCGCTCGGCCGACAAGCTCGACGCGCTGGCCGCGGAGATCGCGGCGGCCGGCGGAACGGCGCTGGCCGTGCGCTGCGACGTGACCGACGAGCACCAGGTCGAGGCGCTGTTCGCGCGCTGCACGGAGGCTTTCGGCACGCCCGGCATCCTCGTCAACAATGCCGGCATCGCCGACCACACGCCGACCGCCGAGCTGACGCTGGCACGGTGGGAGGAGGTGCTGCGCATCAACCTCACCTCCGTGTTCCTGTGCAGCCGCAGCGCCTTGCGCGCCATGATGCCGGCCGGGCGCGGCCGCATCATCAATGTCGGCAGCATCTCGGCCAAGGTGCCGCGGCCCAACACCGGCGCCTACACTGCCAGCAAGTTCGCGCTCGAAGGGCTGACGCGGTCACTCGCGCTCGACGGCAGGCCGCACGGCATCGCCGTCTCGATGCTGCATCCCGGCTCGACGACCAGCATGCTGGTGCCGGGCGTCACCAATATACCGCGCCCAGGCTCGATGGATCCGAAGGACGTGGCGCGGCTCGCCCTGATCATGGCCAGCCTGCCCGACGACGTGAACCTCTACGAAGGCATCATGCTGCCGGTCGCCATGCCGTTCCTCGGCCGGGGATGAGGATGGGGATGGGGATGAGGGCGTGTCAGGTTGACGGATATATGGCTACCTGATATCGATCTTCCGGTCAGAGGAGGATCGCGGAACCATGTCCGGAGTCGAGAGCGTGCCCGCCGTGAAGAACGGCGCCCCGAAAGACGGGGGCTGGGGCGAGAACGTCACCGTCGACTTCGAGGACGGCATAGCCTGGGTCACGCTCAACCGCCCGGCGCGGCGCAACGCCATCAATCCCGGCATCGTCTGGGAGATGAACGCGATCATGGACGCGCTGGAGGCGGACGAGCGCTGCAAGGTGATGGTGGTCACCGGCGCCGGCGCCGCCTTCTCGGCCGGCATGGACCTGAAGGAATATTTCCGCGCCACCGACGGCGTGCCGCCGATCCAGCGCGAGCGGCTGTTCCGCGCCAATGCCGGCTGGCAGTGGCGGCGCATGATGAGCTTTCCCAAGCCGACCATCTCGATGGTCAACGGCTGGTGCTTCGGCGGCGCCTTCCAGTTCCTCGTCGGCTCCGACCTCGCCATCGCGTCGGAGGACGCCACCTTCGGCCTGTCGGAGATCAACTGGGGCATCATCCCCGCCGGCATCGTCACCAAGGCGGTGGTCGAGGTGATGAGCTTTCGCGATGCGATGTACTACATCATGACCGGCGAGACCTTCACCGGCCGGCAGGCGGCGGAATTCAAGCTGGTCAACAAGGCGGTGCCGGCGGCGGAGCTGAAGGACGCGACGCGGGCGCTGGCGGCGACGCTGATGGAGAAGAACCCTTACGTGCTGCGCCAGGCCAAGACCGCCGCCCGCTTCGTCAAGGACCTCACCTGGGACCAGGCCGCAGACTATCTGATGGCCAAGTCCGACCAGACCGAATTCCGCGACCCGGAGAACGGGCGCAATGTCGGCATGAAGCAGTTCCTTGACGACAAGTCCTACCGTCCGGGGCTGGAAGCCTATGACCGCGGCTGAGGCCGTTTCGCCTGCATCGCAGGCGGCCGCCATCGGGCGGCTGCTCAACCCGCGCTCCGTCGCCATCGTCGGCGCCCAGCCGGAGCCGACCTCCATCGGCGGCGGGGTGCTCGCCAACCTCGAGCGCTTCGGCTATGCCGGCGCCATCCACCTCGTCAGCCGCTCGAGGGACGAGATCCGCGGCCGGCCCTGCGTGAAATCCATCGCCGACCTGCCGCACGGCATCGACGTGGCGGTGCTGATCGTGCCGCAGGCAGCGATCATGGAGTCGGTGCGCGCCTGCATCGGGCGCGGCATCGGCGCGGTCGTCGTCTTCGCCTCGGGCTTCGCCGAGGCGAGCGAGGAAGGAAGCGCTTTGCAGGACGCGCTGGCGGCGCTGTGCCGCGAGGCCGGCATCGCGCTGCTCGGGCCCAACTGCATGGGCTACACAAACTATGTCGACGGCGTGCCGCTGACCTTCGAGCCGGTCGACGTGCGCGGCGTCTCGCCCGGCAGCCGGCGCGTCGCCATCGTCGCGCAGAGCGGCGCGACGGCGGCCAACATCCGCTTCGCCATGCATGCGCGGGCGATCGACGTGTCGCATGTCATCGCCACCGGCAACGAGGCGACGCTCGGGGCCGAGCATTTCGTCGACCTCCTGATCCGCGACCCGCAGAACGCCGCCATCGGCGTCTATGTCGAGCAGATCCGCAACCCCGCCTTCTTCGTCGACGTGGCGCGGCGGGCGCGGGCGGCGGGCGTCCCGATCGTGCTCTTGCATCCCGGCTCCAGCGACAAGGGCCGCGCCGCCGCGCAGTCGCATACCGGGGCGCTGGCCGGCGACCACGCTGTGATGCAGGCGGTGCTGCGCGACGAGGCGGTGGCGCTGGTCGACACGACCGACGAGCTGTTCGACGTGCTCGCCATTCTCGCCCGCTTCCCCGCGCCGCCGCCCGGCAAGGCCGGCATCGTCACCAATTCGGGCGCGATCCGCGGCCTGTGCTTCGATTTCGCCGAGACGATAGGGCTGGAGCTCGCCGTGCTCTCGCCGCAGGTCGAGGCGGAGATGAAGACGCTGGTGCCGCCTTACGTCCATGTCGACAACCCGTTCGACATCGGCACCGTGGGTTTCGCCGATCCCACCATCTACGGCTCGTCGGCCGTGGTCATGCTCAAGCAGCCCGACGTGTCGATGGCCATGCTGTCCTATGCCGGCGGCTCGGCGAAGATGCAGGTGGCGAAGTCGGACGCGATCCTGCCGGTCTATGCGACCGCGTCAAAGCCGGTGATCCTCAACATCATCGGCGACGACTACCCGCTCGACGAGGCGTTCATGGCGGACGTGCGCGCCAGCGGCATCCCCTTCTTCCGCTCGCCCGAGCGCGCCCTGCGGGCGATGGCGGCGGTCGCGCGCTATGCGGAGGCGCTGGCGCAGGCAGGTGTTGCAAAGCCGGCTCATCGTCCGGCCGTCACGCTTTCGGGCAGCGGCACCATCCCCGAATATGAAGGCAAGCGCGCGCTCGCAGCGCTCGGCATCCGCACCCCGCGCGGCGGCATGGCCCGGACACCGGGCGAGGCGGCGGCCGTCGCGGCCGGCATCGGCTATCCGGTCGTCATCAAGGCGCAGGCCGCCGCCCTCGCCCACAAGAGCGACGCGGGCGGCGTCATCGTCGCCATCGCCGGCGAGGCGGAGCTGCGCGCGGCATGGGAGCGGCTGCATGCCAACGTCGCGACCGCGAAGCCCGGCCTCGCGCTCGACGGCGTGCTGGTCGAGGAAATGGCGGCGCCCGGCCTCGAAATGGTGGTCGGCGCGCGCCGCGACCCGCAATGGGGCCCGGTCGTGCTGGTCGGGCTCGGCGGCGTCTGGATCGAGGCGCTGAAGGATGTCCGCCTGCTGCCGGCCCCGGCGAGCCGCGGGAAGGTGCTGGCCGAGCTCGGACGGCTCAAGGGCGCGAGGCTGCTCGGCGCCTTTCGCGGCCAGCCGGCGCGGGACATCGATGCCGTCGCGGACGTGGTGGTGAAGCTCGGGCAGATGATGCTCGCCGACCCCTCGATCGTGGAGGTCGACATCAACCCGCTGATTGTCGGCGCGCGCGGGGAAGGCGCGGTGGCGCTGGACGCGCTTTTCGTGAAGGGCGACGGGGTCGTGAAGGACTAAGTTTTCGTGGATTGGATTTCGCGGCCGGGGCGCCGCGAGGGAAGGAAGACCATGGCGACGGACCCGCGCTACGGCGCTCTTCAACTTTTCATCGACGGGCGTTGGATCGATGCGGGCGAGCGCGTCACCGAGGACGTGCTCAATCCGGCGACCGGCGAGCCGGTCGGCGTGCTGCCGCATGCGAGCCGCGCCGATCTCGACGCTGCGGCGCAAGCGGCCGGTCGCGCCTTCGGCGCGTGGCGCAAGGTGCCGGCCTACGACCGCGCGAAAATCATCCGCAAGGCGGCCGACCTGTTGCGCGAGCGGGTTGAGCGCATCGCCACGCGCATGGTGCTGGAGCAGGGCAAGCCGCTCGCCGAGGCGCGGATGGAGGTGATGGCGGCCGCCGACATCTTCGACTGGACCGCCGACGAGGGCCGGCGCACCTATGGCCGCATCGTGCCGGCCCGCGTGCCCGGCATGCGCTGGATGGTGACCAAGGAGCCGGTCGGCCCGGTCGCCGCCTTCACGCCGTGGAACATCCCCGCCGCCATCCCGGCGCGCAAGATCTCGGCCGCGCTCGCCACCGGCTGCACCGTCGTCATCAAGCCGGCCGAGGAGACGCCGGCCACCGTGCTGGAGCTGGCGCGCGCGCTGGACGATGCCGGCCTGCCGAAGGGCGCGCTCAACGTGGTCTACGGCGTGCCGGCCGGGGTGTCGGCTCATCTCATCGCCCATGAGGCGATCCGCAAGGTCACTTTCACCGGCTCGACCGCGGTCGGCCGGCTGATCGCGCGGCTGGCGGCCGAGGCAGGGCCCAAGCGCGCCACGATGGAGCTCGGCGGCCATGCGCCGGTGCTGGTCTTCGAGGATGCCGACATCGGCGCGGCGGTCGCCGCCATGGCGGCGCACAAGTTCCGCAATGCCGGCCAGATCTGCATGTCGCCGACGCGCTTCTACGTGCATGAGAGCATCCACGACCGCTTTGTCGACGAATTCACCGCCGCGACGAAGGCGATCCGCGTCGGCGACGGGCTGGACCCGGCCTCGACCATGGGGCCGCTCGCCAATCCGCGCCGCGTCGCCGCCATGGAGGGCTTCGTCGCCGACGCGCTGGACAGGGGCGCACGGCTGAAGACCGGCGGCGAGCGCGGGTCGAACCGCGGCTTCTTCTACCAGCCGACGGTGCTCGCCAACGTGCCGGCGAGCGCGCGGGCGATGAACGAGGAGCCGTTCGGGCCGATCGCGCTCGCCGCCCCGTTCTCGACGTTCGACGAGGCGGTGGCGGAAGCCAACCGGCTGCCCTACGGGCTCGCCGCCTATGCCTTCACCGGCTCGAACCGCACCGCCGGAATGCTGGCCGAGGCGGTCGAATCCGGCATGGTCGGGATCAACAACTCGATGATCAACATGACCGAGACCCCCTTCGGCGGCGTCAAGAACAGCGGCTACGGCAGCGAAGGCGGCACCGAGGGCATGGACGCCTATCTCGTCACCAAATTCGTCAGCCATATGTGAGCGCCATGACCGAACGGCCGGAACCCTGGGGCAAGGATGTCCTCGTCGAGTTCGAGGACGGCATCGCGTGGATCAAGCTCAACCGCCCGGACAAGCGCAACGCCATGAGCGTCGGCCTTGCCGAGGAGATGAACCGCGTGCTCGACGCGCTGGAGGTCGACGACCGCTGCGGCGTGATCGTGCTGACCGGCGTCGGCGAGGCGTTTTCGGCCGGCATGGACCTCAAGGACTTCTTCCGCGCCACCGACCGCGTGTCGGATGTCGAGCGCATGCGCGCCTACCGCTCCACCCGCGCCTGGCAGTGGCGCACGCTGATGACCTATTCCAAGCCGACCATCGCGATGGTCAATGGCTGGTGCTTCGGCGGCGCCTTCACGCCGCTGATCTGCTGCGACCTCGCCATCGCCTCCGACGACGCGGTGTTCGGCCTGTCGGAGATCAACTGGGGCGTCATCCCCGGCGGCGTCGTGTCCAAGGCGATCTCGACGCTGATGAACGACCGCAAGGCGCTCTACTATGTGATGACCGGCGAGAAATTCGGCGGCAAGGTCGCCGAGCAGCTCGGGCTGGTCAACGAATCCGTGCCTCACGAGCGGCTGCGCGCGCGCACGGTGGAGCTGTGCAAGGTGCTGCTCGCCAAGAACCCGACGGTGCTGCGGCAGGCGCGCATGGCCTACAAATATGCGCGCGAGATGAGCTGGGAGGAAGCGGCGGAGTATCTGACCGCCAAGGCCGACCAGACCACCTTCGTCGATCCCGAGCGCGGCCGCGCGAAAGGGCTCTCGCAATTCCTCGACGACAAGGCGTATCAGCCGGGCCACGGAACCTACAAGCGGGAAGGCTGAGTCGGCATGGGAGCGGGCACAGGCGGGGGCATCGAGGTCTGGCGCGGCAGCGTCAATGCCTGGGAATGCGACGAGATGGGCCACATGAACGCGCGCTTCTATGTCGTGCGGTGCATGGAGGGCCTCGCCGTGCTGTTCGCATTCGCCGGGCTGCCCGGACTTTTCGCGGCCCGGGCGCCGTCCACGGTCCGCGTCGACGAGATGCACATGCGCTTTCACGGCGAGGCGCCCGCAGCGAGACCGCTCAATCTCGCCGCGGGGTTTTCCCGCATCGGCGAAAGCGACGGCGACATGGTCGCGGTGCTGCGCCACAGTTTCAGCGGGACGGTGGCCGCCACCTTCCGGCTGTCGCTCAAGCATGTCGCGGCGGACGGCGCGCCCGCGCCATGGCCGGCGGGCTTCGCGGCCAGGGCGCCGGCCATGACCGTGCCGCCCGAGGCCCAGCCGCGCAGCGTGCGGACCGGCGCAATTGCCGGCGCGGAGCTCGTCGGCGGGCTCGCGGACCGCCAGCGCGTCGCCCTCGGCGCGCTGGGCGCCGGCGATTGCGATGCGGCGGGCGCCATGCTGCCGCAGAAATTCCTCGGCGCGGTGTCCGACGGCGTCCGCGAGCTGATCATGCCGTTGCGGGACATCGTCGTGCGCCACGCCGCGCAGCCGCCCCGGCGCTTCGGCGGAGCGGTGCTGGAAGCGCGCGCGGTGTTCTTCCATCAGCCGCGCGTGGGCGACTGCTTCGAAATCCGTTCCGCCTTCCGCGAAGCCGGCACGCGAACCCTGTCGCTGGAGCACTGGCTCGCCGATCCCATCAGCGGCCGCCGCCTCGCCTGGATGGAATCGATGGCCGTCGTGTTCGATCTCGACCGCCGCGCCATCGTGCCGATCAACGAGGAAGCCAGGGTTGAATTGCAGCCCCTGATGCTGGCTTGACGCTGGCGTAAAGCCGGCTAACGAAAGCGCTCCGCCGTCGCCGTCGCGTTGAGCAAGGCGGCGAGCTCCTTGCGCGAGGCGAAGGACGTTTCCGGCGCCACCGCGAGATAAGTCTTCACCGCACGCACGGTCGCGACCGAATTCTTCGCGAGCTGGCCGACGATGCGCTCGCCTTCCGCCTCCAGCGCCACGGCCGGCACGACCGCGCCGACCAACCCGAGCGCCTTCGCCTCGGCTGCGTCCACGGCATCGCGCGTCAGCACCAGCCGCGCCAGAGCGGCGCGCGGGATGCGATCGGACAGCGCGTTCATCACCAGCGTCGGCGCGATGTCGTGGTTCATCTCCGGCACCTGGAAGCGGGCGTCCGCCGCCGCGACCGCCACGTCGGCCAGCGCCGCGATGGCGCAGCCGGCCCCGGCCGCGCGGCCCTGCACGCAGGCGACCAGCGGCACGGGGACTCCCCGCAATGCCTGGTAGAAATCGAGCACCGGGTCGGAGATCGCGCGGCGCAGGTCGAGCGCGCTCGGCCGCGCCCCGGTCGGGGGCATGGCCAGCGGGAGGGCCGAGGCGCGGCCAGTGCAGAAATCCGGCCCCGCCGCGCGCAGCAGCACGACGCGCGTTTCGGGATCGATCCGCGCCAGCGCCGCCGCAATGACCTGCGCCATGGCCGGCGTCAGCGCGTTGCCCTCGCCGGGCCGGTTGAGCTCGATCTCGAGGACATGGTCGGCCCTCGCCCGGATCACGACATCATCGGCCATGGCCTTCTCCCTTCGCCAAACCGCCCGCCGCGCGGGCCTCCTGAATGACCTGCCAGATGCATGCGGGCGTCGCCGGCATCGGCACGTCGCGCACGCCGAGATGGGCGAGCGCGTCGACCAGCGCGTTGACCACGAGGCCGAGCGCGGGCGTGGTGCCGCCCTCGCCGCCGGGGCGGAACCCCATCGGATGGCGCTCCGAAGGAACCTCGCTGATGTCGCTGACGAAGAACGGAAAGTCGCCGGCGCGCGGCATGGCGTAGTCCATCATGCTGGCGGCAAGCGCCTGCCCCGTGCCCTCGTCGAAGCGCGACCATTCCATCAGCGCCTGTCCGGCGCCCTGGGCGATGCCGCCATGGGTCTGGCCATGGACGATGAGCGGATTGAGCGCGCGACCGACATCGTCGACCGAGACGTAGCGGACGATCTCCCACGCGCCGGTTTCGGGGTCGATCTCGACCTCGCAGGCGGCCGCGCCATAGGGGAAGGCAAGGCCCGGCGTGACGATGTCGGCGATCGCGGTCAGCGGCTCGCCCGCCGCTTCGGCGCGGCGCGCCAGCTCGAACAGGGTGGCGCTGGCATTGGCTCCGGCGACGCGGAACAGGCCGTCGGCATGGATCACGTCCTCCGGCGGCCGCCCTTCGCGCGCGGCGAGCAGCGCGCAAGCACGGGCGACGATCTCGCTGGTGGCCTGGCCGAACACGATGGAGGCGAAGCGCAGCGAGCGGCCCGAATGCGAGCCGCCGCCGGCCACGACGAAATCCGTGTCGCCGGTGCGCACTCGCACCGCCTCGTGCGGCACGCCCAGCAGCGCGCCGACGAGCTGGGCGAAGGCGGTGTCGTGTCCCTGACCGGTATTCTGCGTGCCGACCACCACGTCGACCGTCCCGGCCTTGCCGTCGACGGTGATCTCGGCGCGCTCGCGCGGCACGCCGCCGGTGCCCTCGACGTAATTTGCGAAGCCGATGCCGCTCCAGCGGCCGCGGCGCCGCGCCGCAGCGCGGCGCGTTTCGAAGCCGGCCCAGTCGGCCAGCTCCAGCACCCGGTCCATGACGGCGGCGTGGTCGGCATCGTCGTGTACGATGCCGAACGGATTGCGCCACGGCCGGTCGGCCGGAGCGACGAGATTGCGCCTTCGCAGCGCGATGCGGTCGATGCCGAGATCGCGCGCGGCAAGGTCGATCAGCCGCTCGATGGCGTACATCGCCTCGGGGCGGCCGGCGCTGCGGTAGGGGATGGTCGGCGGCGTGTTGGTCAGCACGGCGCGTGCCGACACCGCCGCGACGGGCACGCGATAAACGCCTGCCATCAACTGCGCGCCCTTGTTCAGCGGCACGTAGGACACGGCATGGGCGCCAATATTGGCGGTGTTGCGCGAGCGCAGCGCAAGGATGTCGCCCCCCGCGTCGAGCGCCAGTTCGGCCTCGATCTCGAGGTCGCGGCCCTGATAGTCGGACAGGAACGCTTCCGTCCTGTCGGCGACATGCTTCACCGGCCTGCCCGTGCGCCGCGCCGCCAGCGCCAGCACGAGGAACTCCGGGTAGATCGCGTTGCGGGTGCCGAAATTGCCGCCGACGTCGCGCGGCGCGACGACGCGCACCTGCGCGAGGGGCACGCCCAGCGCCGCCGCCATCTGGTCGCGCATCAGCGCGACACCGATGCCGGAGGAGGCATGCAGCGTGTAGAGGCCGCCCGCCGGATCGCCCGCCGGATCGCCCGCCGGATCGAAGGTCGCGCTCGCGCTGCGCGGCTCCATATGCGCGCCGGTGACGCGCTGGGACCAGCCGTCGAAGCGCACGACATGGGCCGCCCCGGCAAAGGCCGCGTCCGTCGCGGCGACGTCTCCGATGGACGCGTCGAGCGCGACATTGCCCCGCACATGCGGCCAAAGCAGCGGCGCATCGTCCCGCATCGCGGCCCCGGCCCGCGTCACCGCCGGCCGTTCCTCCCACTGCGTTTCCACAAGCTCGGCGGCGTCGCGCGCAAGGTCGAGGCTTTCGGCGACGACAGCGGCATAGGCTTCGCCGACGAAGCGCACGACATCGACGGGCAATGCCACATGCGGCGTCGACGCCCGCTCGCTGCCGTCGCCATTGGCGAGCGGCACGTCCGCGCCGGCGCGCGACGAGCCGATCGAATGGGGAATGGGCTTCAGGCCGGCAGCAGCGACATCGGCGCCGGTGATCACGTCGATGACGCCCGGCGCGGCGCGCGCCGCCGCCACGTCCAGCGCCGCGATGCGCGCGTGGGCATGCGGCGAGCGGACGAAGACGATCCAGGCCGCATCGGCGAAACGCAGATCGTCGGCGAACTGCCCGGCGCCGGCGACCAGCCGGTCGTCCTCGACGCGCTGCAGCGGATCGCCGATACGCGGCACGGTGGTCGCCCGGCCGTCGGCCATGCGCCTGCTCCTCCCTGCGGCGATGCGGCCGGCGGCTTCCGGCGGGCACATCGATATCAGGAAGGCTTACATATCAAACCTGCCGCATTCAATACGACATCGTCGGATGCGGGCTCGGCAGCGGTCGCAAACGCAAACGGCCCGCCTCGACGGCGGGCCGCTCCGGTCCCCTAGTGGGGCGAATTACATCGAGCCGGAATGCTTGGCGATCAGCGCGCGCGCGTCGTCGACCATGGCCTTGGCGTCGAGGCCCTTGGCGGTCATCTCGGCGAGCCACGCATCGACCAGCGGCGCCGCGGTCTCTTCCCAGCGCTTGGTTTCCGCCTCGTCCAGCGTGATGATGTTGTTCTTGCGGTCCTGCGCGATCTTGAGGCCGATCTCGTCGCCCATATCCATCACGCGGCCGAAGAAGGCGGCGGTCTCGATGCCGGAATTGGCGTCGATGACCTTTTTCAGGTCGTCCGGCAGCCGGTCATAGGCCGCCTTGCTCATGCCCACCACGAAGGTCTGCGTATAGAGGCCGTGGCCGCCGGAAAAGCCGGTGTGGTTGGAGACCAGCTCCGAAACCTTGAGGGAAGGGGTCACCTCCCACGGAATGGTCGTGGCGTCGATCACGCCCTTGGAGAGGGCCTCGGTGACGGCCGGGACCGGCATGCCGACCGGCGTCGCGCCCAGCTTTTCGAGCATCTGGTTGATGACGCGCGAGCCGCCGCGGATCTTCAGCCCGTTCATGTCCTCGAGCCGGTTGACCGGGTTCTTGGAATGGACGAGGCCTGGGCCGTGGGCGTGCCAGGCGATGACCTTCATGCCCTCGAATTCCTTGCCGCAGTACTTCTCGCAATATTCGTGGAACGCCTTCGAGGTGGGCTCGCCCTTCGTCACCATGAAGGGCAGCTCGAACGCCTCCGTGGAGGGATAGCGGCCCGGCGTGTAGCCGATGACGGTCCAGACCAGGTCGACGACGCCGTCGGTCACCTGGTCGACGAGCTGCGGCGGCGTGCCGCCGAGCGACATGGCGTCATATTGCTCGATCTTCAGCTTGCCGCCCGATTCGGCCACGACCTTCTCGATCCACGGCTTGATCGCCTTGGCCGGAATCGTCGCCTGCGGCGGCAGCATCTGGTGGAAGCGCAGTGTGACCTCCTGCGCGAGGGAAACCGCCGTCATGGCGCCCAGCGCGGCGGCGGCGGCAAGCAACGTCCTGAGTTTCACGATCAGATCCTCCCGTTGATCGGGAGTCGTTATACGATGCCGCAATTTCGGTGCACAGTCCCCAGTCCGGCCCCACCCTTGACCCCATCCCGGAGCGCGCGGGGCGCCGCACGGTCACGCGGCGGCGGATGCCTGACCGGCTTCCCGGCGGCGCAGCCTGCGCAGCAGCGCGAGGCCCCGTTCCGGCACGCCGGCCTGCCGCAAGGCGATAAAGAAGCACGCCGCCAGCACCACGGGCGCTATCGGTATCCGGAGGTTGCCGATCTGCATCATGACGATGGGCAGGATGGCGGCCAGCGCGAGCCACATGCCGTGCGTGCGCTGCTCTGCGGTAAGGCGCGAGGCCATCAGCGCGATCGCCGGCATGGCGAGGCCCAGATCGTAGGTGAGCGCATAGGGCGTCACGAGGAACGCGGCGAGGAGGAGGAGCACCGACCTGTCGGCATCCGTGCGGGCGAGCGGCAGAGCGACGACGATCACGGCGAGCGCGGGCACCGCAAGCACCATATGGCCGAGCAGCGCCGCATCGGCACCGGCGCCCCAACTGCGCAGCGCGCCGTAGACGGAGGTCAGCATGGCGAGGAAGGTGCCGCCGAGCTCGCGCATCACCAGCGTCTGGTAGGGGACGACCTCACCGAGATAGCCCCGCCATGCGTCGATGCCGAATATGGCGGCCGACAGCGCGACCAGCGCGAGCGTGCTGACGGAGGCGCTGGCGATGACCAGCCATCGCCGCTCGACCAGAAGGAGCAGGGGAAACAGCAGGCCGAGCTGGGGCTTTATGGTCAGGAAGCCCAGCATGATGCCGGCAAGCACGGGACGTTCCGCCCGCAGCGCCAGCGCCCCGAGCCCGAGGCCGGCGAACAGGAAGCCGTTCTGCGCCACCCAGATATTGTGCGAGACATAGGGCAGCAGGATGAGGGCGAGCAGCGCGCCCGTCCCCGGCGCGAAACGCCTGGCGGCCCACCAGTAGAGGAGGCCCGTCGCGGCCAGGAACAGCATCATCGCCGCCTTGTAGCCGAAGAAGCCCAGCGGCCAGACGAGCAGCAGATAGTGCGGGGCATAGCCCCAGTTGTGCCATTGATAGTCCGGCCCGAACGCCTCGGTCAGATGCACGAAATAGCCGGCATGCGGGCCGAACAGGTCCATCACGCGGCCGTCGAGGATCAGTTTCCCGGCGGTCCAGTAGTTGGCGAAATCCTTGTTGGCGAAGCCGGCCGGCACGCCGTCCGCGGTCAGCCCTTCCCATACCAGCCCGAAGGTCTTGCCGAGCATCACCAGCCCGGCGAGGCCGACGATGAGAAAATAGGGGGGAACCGAGGCGAGACGACGCATCCTGCTCTTTCCTGCGAACGATCGACGAACCGGACGAGGCGGTTGGATGGCCAGCGCCGGCGCGGCGCGATCATGGCGGCGGCGGCCTAAGAAACGATGAACCGCGCGGCTTTCACAGGCGCCGGAGCGCCACCTCGGTCACCCGGTGGTCGGCGCCCTTGCGCAGGATCAGG
>CAZVTK010000014.1:0-1689 GCA_964629765.1 uncultured Mesorhizobium sp. | reverse complement strand
GTCGGCGCGCGGCCGCGTCGGCAGGATGTTCTCGCGCAGGTTTTTGAGGTTGATGGTCTCCCACAGCCCCTCGGCGATGGCGCGCGCGGCGTCCTCGGAGAGCTGCGAGTAACGGTGGAAGAAGCTCTGCGGATTGCGGAAGGCGGTCTCGCGCAGCCGCATGAAGCGGGTGATGTACCAGTGATGGATCAGGTCGGGATCGGCGTCGATATAGATCGAGAAGTCGAAGAAATCGGAGACGAAGGGCACGAAGGTGCCGTCCTTGGGCAGCTCGCGCGGCTGGAGCACGTTCAGCCCCTCGAAGATCAGGATGTCCGGCTGGTCGATCTCGACATATTCGCCCGGCATCACGTCGTAGACGAGGTGCGAGTAGACGGGCGCGCGCACGTCTCGCCGCCCCGACTTGATGCCGGACAGGAAGCGCAGCAGCGCGCCGACGTCGTAGCTTTCGGGAAAACCCTTCCGCTCCATCAGATTGTCGCGGCGCAGCACCTCGTTGGGGTAGAGGAAGCCGTCGGTGGTGACGAGATCGACCTTCGGGCTGGAGGGCCAGCGGGTCAGGAGCTCCTTGAGGATGCGCGCGGTGGTCGACTTGCCCACCGCCACCGAGCCGGCCATGCCGATGATGAAGGGCGTCTTCTTGGCCGAGTCGGACCCGTCGAAGAAGGCCAGCCGCTGGCGGAACAGAAGCTGCATCGCCTCGACATGGGCGGACAGCAGCCGCGACATCGACAGATAGATGCGCCGCACCTCGTCGAGGTCGATCGGCTCGTACATGGACGACAGCCGCTGCACCTCCTCCTCACCCAGCGTCAACGGCGTGTCGGCGCGGAACTTCGCCCATTCCGCCGCCGTGAAGACGCGATAGGGAGAATAGCGCTCGTTGGGCGCGAGATGGTCCAGCGGCGCAGCGGCGGAATCCATCATGTCAGCCCCTCTCAGCCCCGGGCCGCCTTCTCGGCGATGCCGGACCGGGCCGTGCGGCGCTCCAGCTCCCTCATCACCTCGTCGACGCTCACCCCGCCGAGGGCAAGGACCACCAGCAGATGGTAGAGCGTGTCGGCGCTCTCGGAGACCAGCCGGTCGCGGTCGCCCTGGATCGCCGCGATGACGGTTTCCACCGCCTCCTCGCCGAACTTCTTGGCGGCGCGTTCCTGCCCGCCGGCGAACAGCCTGGCCGTCCACGAACCGGAATCGCCCGACCTGCCGCGTTCGGCGACGATCGTCTCCAGATCGGAGAGGGAGAAAGCGGTCAATCCTGACACTCCGGACGGTGACTGCTGGGTCAGACGGGATCCAGCCTCATGGCAAGGCCGGCTTTTGCCATATGGGCCTTGGCTTCGGCAATCGAATAGGTGCCGAAATGAAAGATCGAGGCGGCGAGCACGGCCGTGGCGTGGCCGTCGCGGATGCCGTCCACCATGTGGTCGAGAGTGCCGACGCCGCCGGACGCGATCACCGGCACGCGCACGGCGTCGGCCACCGCGCGGGTCAGCGCGATGTCGTAGCCGGCCTTGGTGCCGTCGCGGTCCATCGAGGTCAGCAGTATCTCGCCGGCGCCCAGCGCCGTCACCCTGCGCGCGAAGTCGACGGCGTCGATGCCGGTGCCCTGGCGGCCGCCATGGGTGAAGATCTCCCAGCGGTCGGCCTCGCCGGCGCCGGACACCTTCTTGGCGTCGATGGCGACGA
>CAZVTK010000013.1:11345-52455 GCA_964629765.1 uncultured Mesorhizobium sp. | reverse complement strand
CCTCACCGGCGACCTGTTCAACCTGTTCGTGTTCTTCGAGGTGATGCTGGCGGCATCCTACGGGCTGGTGCTGCACGGCGGAGGGGCCGTGCGCGTGCGCTCGGGCCTGCACTACATCGCCATCAACCTCGCCGCCTCGCTGCTGTTCCTCATCGGCATCGCGCTGGTGTTCGGCGCGACCGGCAGCCTGAACCTCGCCGAGATCGCGCTCAGGGCCAACACGCTGGAAGGCTTCGCGCGGCCGGGCCTTCATGTCGGCCTCGCCATGCTGGCGCTGGCTTTCCTCGTAAAAGCGGGCATGTGGCCGCTGTGCCACTGGCTGGTGCCGGCCTATTCGGCCGCGGCAGGCCCGGTGGCGGCCGTGTTCGCCATGCTCTCCAAGGTCGGCATCTACTCGCTCCTGCGGCTCGCTTTGCTGCTGCCCGGCGACGGCATGGCGTTCGGCGCCATCCTGATCTTCATCGGCGGGGTCGCCACGCTGGTCTTCGCCTGCGTCGGCGTGCTCGCCTCGCAATCGATGAAGCGGGCGAGCGCCTATTTCATCCTGATGTCGTCGGGCACGCTGCTCGCCACCTTCGGCGTCTCGACGCCGGGCAGCACGGCGGGCGCCCTGTTCTACCTCGTCAGCTCGACACTCGCCGTCAGCGCCTTCTTCATGCTGGTCGAGGTGCTGGAGCGCGAGCAGGACATTCTCGCCGGCGTGCTCGCGGTGACGCAGGAGGCGTTCGGAGACAGCGAGGAGGTCGACGAGGACGAGCTGGAGGTCGGCCGCATCATCCCCGGCGCCGCCGGCATCCTCGGCATCGGCTTCTGCCTGCTGGCGCTGATCCTCATCGGCTTGCCGCCGCTGTCCGGCTTCCTCGCCAAGTTCGCGGTGCTGACCGCCATCATGGGGCCGGGCGTGGACCTTGCCACCGCCACGGGCGGCATGCGCGTGCTGCTCGCCGCGCTGCTCTTGGTCTCCGGCCTCGTCGCGCTGGTGGCGCTGTCGCGCATGGGCATCCGCACCTTCTGGGCACCGGTCGAGCCGTTCCAGCCGCGCGTCACCGTCACCGAGGCCGCGCCGATCCTGATGCTGCTCGCCATGCTCCTGACGCTGGCCGCGCTGGCCGGGCCTACCATGGACCTCTTCGACGCCGCGGCGGCGGAGCTGCACGATCCCGCCCGCTATCTCAACGCGGTGCTCGGCGCCGAGCGGGTGCCGCCCTATGCGGAGGGCCGGCCATGATCCGCCGCCTGCTGCCCTACCCGATCCTCGCGCTGGGCCTGCTCGCCATGTGGCTGCTGCTGGCCGGCTTCACGCCGGGGCAGTTCGTGCTCGGGGTCGGCGTCTCGGTCGCCGCCGCCCACGCCTTCTCCGCGCTCGGCGAAGTCAGCCCCAGGATCGGGCGCTGGAGCGCCATACCGGAGCTGCTGTGGGTCGTCTCGGTCGACATCGTGCGCTCCAACATCGCCGTCACGCGCATCCTGCTCTCGGGCAAGCGCCGCCAGCGCCGGTCCGGCTTCGTCGCCATTCCGATCCGGCTGCGCAGCCCGCTCGGACTGGCGACGCTGGCGATCATCATCACCGCGACGCCGGGCACCGCCTGGCTCGACTACAATTCGGCCCGTGGCGAGATCCTCATCCACGTCTTCGACCTCGTCGACCAGGACGACTGGGTGACGCTGATCGGCGAGCGCTACGAGCGGCTGCTTCTGGAGATATTCGTATGAGCGCGGCGATCCTCGGGGTGACGTTGTGGATCGTGCAGGGCGCGCTGGCGCTGGCCATGTGCTTCTGCGTGTTCCGCATGGTGCGCGGGCCGCGCGCGCAGGACCGCATCCTCGGGCTCGACGCGCTCTATCTGTGCGCCATGCTGGAGCTGCTCGCCTTCGGCGTGCGCACCGGGCGCATCATCTATTTCGAATCGGCCCTCATCGTCGGCGTCCTCGGCTTCGTCGCCACCGTCTCGCTGGCCAAGTTCCTGATGCGCGGGGAGGTCATCGAATGAGCTTCGACCATGCCGACGTGCCCCTGTGGGCGGCGATCCTCGGCTCCGCCTTCCTGCTGCTCGGCGCCGTGCTGACCCTGTTCGGCACCTTCGGGCTGGTCAGGCTCGGCTCCTTCTACGAGCGCATCCACGCGCCGACGCTCGGCACGAGCTGGGGCGCCGGCGGCATGGTGGCCGGCTCCATGATCATCTTCAGCGCCGCCGCCGCGCGGCCGGTCCTGCACGAGATCCTGATCTGGGCGTTCGTGACGATCACCACCCCGATCACGCTGATGATGCTCGGCCGCGCCTCGCTCTACCGCGACCGCTCGGGCAGCAATCCCGGCGACCTGCCGCCCGAGGCCGGCGCCGCCTGGCTCGGCGCGCCCGAGGGCCACCGGGAGAACGAGGGCGAGGGCGACTCCGGCCAAACAAGCGCCTGACCCGGCCCGCGAGCGCTGACCTGCGACAATTTCGCATCCTCGGCCCCAATTTGTTCCCCGACAAAGAGAGCGGGGCTGGCGGCCTCTAGGTTCCCCTCCGTCGAAACCGATGGATCAAGGAGAACCGTCATGTTCACGCGCCGTCAGGCCCTCATGGGTGCGGTAGCCGCCGGAGCGGTGGCCGCATCGCTGCCGAAGATCGCCGCGGCCGCAACGACCAGCTTCAGCGAGGCCGAGATCGCCGCGCTGCCGCGCGAGAAGGTCACGCTGGTCGCCCCGCCCCACGTGCATGCGCACGATCAGGTGGCCAAGGGAGGCCCCAAGGTGGTCGAGTTCACCATGACGATCGGTGAAGGACCGGTCGTCATCGACGACGAAGGCACCGTGCTCCAGAGCATGAACTTCAACGGCTCGATCCCCGGCCCGCTGATGGTCGTGCACGAGGGCGACTATGTCGAGCTCACGCTCATCAACCCCGCCGTCAACACGATGCCGCACAATATCGACTTCCACGCGGCCACGGGCGCGCTGGGCGGCGGCGCGCTGACCTACATCAATCCCGGCGAGCAGGTGAAGCTGCGCTTCAAGGCGACCCGCAGCGGCACCTTCGTCTACCACTGCGCGCCGGAAGGCTCGATGATCCCCTGGCACGTCGTCTCGGGCATGACCGGCACGATCATGGTGCTGCCGCGCGACGGGCTGAAGAACGAGAAGGGCGAGCCCCTCGCCTATGACCGCGTCTACTATGTCGGCGAGAACGAGTTCTACATCCCGCGCGACGAGAACGGCAACTTCAAGACCTATGAGAGCCATGGCGACTCTTACGCCGACACGCTCGAGGTCATGAAGGGGCTGATCCCGACCCATGTCGTGTTCAACGGCGCCAAGGGCGCGCTGACGGGCGACAACGCCCTGAAGGCGAGCGTCGGCGAGACGGTGCTGATCGTCCACAGCCAGGGCAACCGCGACACGCGGCCCCACCTGATCGGCGGTCACGGCGACTATGTGTGGGAAGAGGGCAAGTTCGCCAACCCGCCCGCCAAGGACCTGGAGACCTGGTTCATCCGCGGCGGATCGGCGGGCGCGGCGCTCTACACCTTCCTCCAGCCGGGCATCTACGCCTATGTCAACCACAACCTCATCGAGGCGGTCGAGTTGGGAGCCACGGCCCATTTCGTGGTGGAAGGCGACTGGAACGACGACCTCATGAAGCAGATCGAGGCGCCGGGCCCCATTCCAGTAAACTAGGGCCCCGGTGAACTAGGCCAATAAGCGGCCCGGCCTCGCGCCGGGCCGCCATCCACGGGAGACGACCATGCCGATGAACCTGTTCGACGCCGCGCTGGGTGCAGCCGCCGTGCTCGCAGTCCCGTTCGCGGCTATCGGCCTCACCAATAATGGCGGCGGCGATGCCGCATCCCCCCTGCCGGCTGCCGCCACGGTGGCCATCGCCGCAGCGACCATCGACTATCCCCTGCCGGGCGAGTTCCTGCGCGGCGGGCAGCCCGCCGCCGCGCCGGTCGAGCGCCTCGCCGTCCCCGCCTTCCGCATCATGCGCCATCAGGTCGGGCTCGCCGACTATCTCGCCTGCGTGGCCGACGGCGCCTGCGCCCGGCCCGATGCGGCAGCAATGACCGCCGACGTGCCGGCAACGGGCGTGAACTGGCGCGACGCGCAGGCATACGCTGCCTGGTATTCGAAGCGGACCGGCGGGACCTGGCGTCTGCCCACCGCGGCGGAAACGGCGGTCGCGGCCGGCGAACGCTTCGGCGGCGAGGCGCTGTCGGCCGCCGCCGACGATCCCGCCAACCCGGCCGTGCGCTGGCTGCGCCGCTATCGCGAGGAGGCGGCCGCCAAGCGCCCCGCCGATCCCGATCCCAAGCCGCGCGGCCATTACGGGCCGAACTCGCGCGGCATCGAGGATTTCGGCGGCAACGTCTGGGAGTGGACCTCGACCTGCTACCGGCGCGTGCATCTCGACGCCGACGGCGCCGAGCTGTCGGCCACCGACAATTGCGGCGTCCATGTGCTCGAAGGCCGTCACCGCGCTTATATGTCGAACTTCGTCCGCGACGGAAAAAGCGGCGGCTGCGCCGTCGGCACGCCGCCGGAAAACCTTGGCTTCCGGCTCGTTCAGGAGCAACCTGCCGGCCTGATCGCCACGCTTCGCAGCCTGTTCGGCGCAAGGCCGGACAGGCGGGCCTGAAAGGACGCCGTCATGAACGCACGCATGGCCATGGCCGCCCCCGCCTTCGACTACGCCGCGCCGCGCGCGCCCGACACCGTCGTGGCGCGGGTGCGCAGGGGCATCGCCGCCGCCGGGCTGGACTGCACCTGCCTTGCGGCGGCCGACGCCGTGCTCGACCGGGTCGATGCCGAGGAGGAGCTGCTGCGCCGCAGCGCAGGGCTCGCCGACGCGCGCAAGATGCGCGACGCCATCGTGCTGGCGCTCGCCCTGCTCGGCGAACTGGATCTCATCGAGCCCGACGAGCCGGACCGCTCCGCCTTCCACGAGCTCGCCGGCCTGTTCCACGACATCGCCGACTTCGCCGTGGCCGGTGCCGAGGCGGCGTTGCGGGCGGAAGGCGCAAGGAAGGCCCGGTGAGCACGCCTGCCACGCATATCCCGGCCGCGCGCGGCGGCGACCGCTCCGCCCCGCGCGCCGCGCTGAAGGCCGGCGACCTGTCGCGCGACGGGCGCGGCCGCATCCGCGCAACGCCGCCGATCCTGCACTACGGGTTCCGGCCGTTCTTCTTCTTCGCCGCCCTTCATGCCGGGCTCGGCATCCCGCTCTGGCTGGCCGCCTATGCGGGCGGGCTGACGCTGCCTGGCCCGTTCACCGGCATGGGCTGGCACGCGCACGAGATGCTGTTCGGCTATCTCGCGGGCGTCGTCGCCGGCTTCATCCTGACCGCCATCCCCAACTGGACCGGCCGGCTGCCGCTGAGCGGCGCCCCGCTCGGCGTGCTGGTGCTGCTGTGGCTCGCGGGCCGCATCGCCTGCCTTGTCGTGCCGGTCCCGGCCGCCGCCATGGCGGTCGACCTCGCCTTCCCCGCCTTCCTCGCCTTCGCCGTCTGGCGCGAGGTCGTCGCCGGGCGCAACTGGCGCAACGCGCCCGTGGCCGGCATGA
Organism: uncultured Mesorhizobium sp.; assembly: GCA_964629765.1. Taxonomy (GTDB): domain Bacteria; phylum Pseudomonadota; class Alphaproteobacteria; order Rhizobiales; family Rhizobiaceae; genus RCIO01. Next base: position 46,912 of record CAZVTK010000013.1, on the reverse strand, counting down.
TCACGCTGCTGGGCGTCGCCAACGCGCTCGACCATCTCGGCAATCTCGACCTCGTCGCGCCCGGCCTCGGCCAGAAGCTGGCGCTGGCGGTCATCGCCATGCTGATCGCCCTGATCGGCGGGCGCATCATCCCGAGCTTCACCCGCAACTGGCTGGTCAAGAGGGGCGAGACGAGCCTGCCGGCCAGCTTCGGGGCGCTCGACAAGGCAGCTCTGGCGACGACGGCGGCGGCGCTGCTGTGCTGGCTCGTGATCCCCGACACCGCGCCGGCCGGCACGCTGCTGTGCGCAGCCGGCCTGCTGCTGGCGGCCCGGCTGATGCGCTGGCGCGGGCACCGCACGACCGCCGAGCCGATCGTGCTGGTGCTCCATGCCGGCTATCTGTGGCTCGCCGTCGCCCTCATCATGCTGGGCCTCGCCGCGCTTTTCCCGGCGCTGCCCGCATCCTCCGCCATCCATGCGCTGACGGCCGGCGCGGCCGGCACCATGACGCTCGCCGTGATGACCCGCGCCAGCCTCGGCCACACCGGCCGGGCCATCACCGCCGACCGGCGGATCAGCGCGATCTACGTGCTCGTCGGCCTCGGCGCGCTGCTGCGCGTCGCCGCGCCCTTCGCCGGAAGCTGGTATCTCGCCGCCCTCTCCACCGGCGGCGTGCTGTGGAGCGCGGCCTTCCTGCTATTTGTGGTTCGATACGCGCCGGTCCTCTGGAGCCGCTCGCTCGGGCGCGGCTGAGCCGCCGCGCAGGCGCGACAGATGCGCCAGCGCCAGCGTCCTGTGCGCCTCCGGTATCCCGGCGAAATCCGGGTGTCGCGCCGCCTCCTCCAGGCTGGCGAGCGCCGCCGCGCCGCGGCCGAGGAAGGCCGGGAAGCTGGCGAACGCCACCCCGCGCAGCAAAAGGATCGCCAGCGCCGCCGGATAGGCGTCGCCGTCGGCCGCCGGCAGCGCCTCGAAGCGGCGCTCATGGGCCGCATCGAGCAGCGCCGCGGCCGCGTTGGCATGCGCCAGCTTGACCCATGGCAGGCTCGCCGCGCCGGCCTTCATGCCGGTCAGGCTGCCGAGATAGGCCGTCGCGACCGGGTGCCCTTCATGCGCGGTCAGAAACGCCTGCGCGGCCTCCATCGCCGTGTCGACCGCGCCGGGGTCGGCCAATGCCCGCTCGAACGCCTCGCTGAGCCGCTTCATCCTAGAGCCCCGTCTTCATCATCGGCGCGCGGCGCAGCGGTTGCATGCGGGGCGAGCGCCCCAGCAGCGCCATCAGCGCCTCCGGCAGCAGGCACGGCGCCCGCGCCGCCGGGTCGAAGGCCGCGATCTGCGCCTCCACGTCGCAGACCGCATCACCGCCGCGCCGGATCGTCGTGCGCCAGTTCACCCGCGCCAGCGAGATGGTGGCGATGCCGCTTTCGAGCAGCAGCACGTCCCCGACGAAAGCGGGGCTGTGGCACAAAACGCGCACCTCGCGGATGACGAACTGCACGCCGAAGCGCGCGAGCATCCCCTGCACCGGCACGCCCAGCGCGGCCATCGCCCGGTTGCGGCTGCGCTCGGCCATCTCGACATAGCGCGCATGGTAGACGATGCCGCCCGCGTCGGTGTCGGCATAGGCGACCTCGTAGGGCATGGCCGCCATCGGCCTCACCGCGCACCGAAGATTTTGCGCGAGAAGCAGTAGAAGGCGATCAGGCTCGCCACCGCCAGCTCCACCCACGACATCGGCGGCTCGACGAAGATGTCGGCCAGCCGCGCCAGCCCGAGATTGACGAAGGCGTGCCAGAAGAACACGAAGGAGGACAGCCAGCTCAGCGTGCCGGCGATCACCGCCGAGCGGACCGAATGGCCGAAGACCTCAGCATAGAACCAGTAGGTCAGCACGGTCATGGCCGCGAGCATGGTGTTCCACGCGCCCCAGCTCAGGAACACCGGCAGGTGCATGGGCGCGACGCCGGGCACCATGGAAAGCGAGTCCATCAGCATCGGCCGCACGAACAGCATGTAGCGGAAATGCTCGGACGCATGCACCCACAGGCTCGCCGCCAGCGTGGTCAGCAGGAACGCCTTGCACGGAAAGCGCACTGATGCCTTGCGCGCGCTGGCGTGATGTCGGCCCGCAACATCTGTCATGATGTCCCCCTTCAGATCAAAGTGCAGCCGGCCGCGAAACGATCAGCGCCGCATGCGGGCCGGTCACGTCGCTGCCCATGGCGAGCACATGGCGCAGCGCCGGGTCGGCGCGCAGCGTCGCCACCGCCGCGCAGATGTTGAGCAGCGGCCCGGCGGCCGGCAGGAAACCCGCCTGCCCGACCACGGAATGCACGGGCGGGACGCCGGCCCCGAACGTGGCGGCAAGCGCGGCCTTCTCCGCCGCTTGCGCGGCCGCGGTCCACGACCCGCTGGCAACGACGGCGCCGATGTCCTCGCGCCGCAATCCCGCCTGCGCGAGGCAGGTTGCGATCGCCCGCGCCGGCCCCGCGCCGTCGCGCCTGCCGCCCGCCAGCTTGGGGTCCTGCGTCTCGGCGACCGCCGAGATCACCGCCAGCACATCGGCGCCCCGCGCCCGCGCAACGTCGAGGCTTTCCAGTATCAGCGCGCCGGCGCCCTCGCCATGGTTGAAGCCGTCGATGCCGTCGAAGGGGCGCGCCCTGTCCAGCCTCGCCAGCCCGCCCATGGCGGCGTAGAATTCGAGCAACTTGGGCGTGACCTCGTCGCAGCCGGCGACCGCCACGCGCTCCTGCCGGCCGCGCCCGACCAGCGCGGCGCCATAGGCAATCGCCGACCAGCCGCCGGCCAGCGACGTGCTGTAACCCTTCAGCCCGTGCGCGATGCCGACCTGCCCGCCGATGGCGTTCATGGTGGTCATGGCGAAATGCTGCGGGCTGGCAAGCTCCGGCGTGTCGCCGCTGACGCTTTCGAGGAAGCGTTCCATGTTGCGCTGCGCGGCATTGACGATGCCCATGATCAGGCCGCAGCCGGCCGCCTGTTCGGCATCCAGCCCGCGCGCCGCCTCGCCCACCGCTTCGATGGCAAAGCGCACCATGGGCGAGGCGCGCACGAACGCCTTGAGGCGCGGGTCCGAAAAGGCGAAGTCGCGGACCCGCGCCACCGGCAGGGCCGCATCCCCTTCGGCGATGTCGAACCCCTCGGCACAGCCGATGCCGCGCTCGAAGGATAAAAATCCCTGCCCGAGCGCGCTGACCACGCCCGCGCCGGTAACCGCCACTTTGCGCGCGGCGACGTTCCGCAGCGTCGCGCTGCCCGGATCGAGGTCGATGACGGTCGAGGCGTTGTTGCCGCCGAAGGCGTAATTGTTGCAGGCGAAGCGGCGCACCTCATGCCGGCGCGGCGCGTTCGGCACATAGTCGAGATCGACGCAGCCGGGCCGCAGGCCGGAAAAATTCGCCGTCGGCGGGATCATGCCTTCGGCCGCCACCGCGATCGTCGCGATCATCTCGATGATGCCGCTCGCGCCGAGCGTGTGGCCGAGGAAGGATTTCGACGAGGATACCGGCACGGCGCGGCCGAACAGCCGCTCCATCGCCTGCGATTCGGCCGCGTCGTTGGCCTCGGTGCCGGTGCCGTGGGCCGACACGAAGTCAATGTCGGCAACGCCGAGCCCGGCATCCGCGAGCGCCATGCGCACCGCCGCCTCGATGCCGCGCCCTTCGCGGTCGGGCGAGGTGGCGTGGTAGGCGTCGCCCGACAGCGCATAGCCGGTGATCTCGGCGACCGGCTTCGCCCCGCGCGCCGCCGCCGCCGCGCCGTTCTCCACGACGAAGACGCCCGCGCCTTCGCCCAGCGTGATGCCGCCCGGCTCGCTGAACGGCGCGGTGCGGCTTTCCGACAGCGCGCCAAGGCTGTTGAAGCCGGCCATGATGCCGTGCGACACGCAGTCGGCGCCGACGACCACCACCAGGTCGGCGCGGCCGTCGCGGATCAGATCCATGGCATGGCCGACGGTGGCCGTGCTCGACGCGCAGGCCGACGAGAAGGTGACGCGCGGCCCCTTCGCGCCGACCAGCGCCGAGACGACATTGGCGACATGGGCGATGGAGGTGGCGGCGAGCTTGCGCGGATCGACGCCTGCCATCTCCGGCGCGCGCGCGATCTCCTCCAGCCGCTCGATGCCGCTGTTCGACGTGCCGAGCAGGACGGCGATGCGCTCGGGCGCATGGTCGGCCCAGCCCAGTCGCGCCTCAGCCTTCGCCTCGCGCAGCGCCCGCACGGCATAGCCCGCCGTGCGCTCTGCCCAGGGTTTCAGCACGGCCGGCGACGGATCGTCCGCCCCCGCCGGAAACATCGAGGCGATGCGGCCCTTGAAGCGCGAGGCGTCGAAGCGGTCGACCTGGGCCATGCCGTTGCGGCCATCGAGGATCGCCTGCTTGAGCTCGCCGACCGAGCCCGCCATGGGCAGGCACACGCCCATGCCGGTGACGAATGCGCGCACGCTATCGCTCATTTGCGAAATCCCCCGTCTATGGGCACCACCGCGCCGTCGAGATAGCCGGCCTCGGCCGAAGCGAGGAACGCGCACAGCCGCGCCACCTCCTCCGGCTCGCCCGCGCGCGGCGCGACGCTGCCCTGCAAGGTCGGCTCCATGGCCTTTGTCCCCAGCTTGCCGATCATGTCCGTGGCGACGAAACCCGGCAGCACCGCCGCAGCGCGCACGCCCCGGTCGCGGCAGGCGCGGGCGACGAGGCGCGTCAGGCCGATAATGCCCGCCTTGGTCGCAGAATAGGGCACCTGCCCCTCCTTGCCCGCGCGCCCGGCGAGGCTGGAGACCGACAGGACGATGCCGTGCGACCGTTCCAGCAGCGGCAGCGCCGCCTCCGTCAACCGGATCGTGTTGACGAGATTGACCGCCAGCACCTCGCGCCATTGTTCGGCCGGCATCAGCGCGAACGGCCCGTCGCGCGTCAGCCCCGCATTGTTGACCAGCACGTCGAGGCGGCCCCAGCGCTCGCTTACCCATTGCGGCAGCGCCGCGACGGCCGCAGCATTGGCCATGTCACAGGCGAGGTACGCGACATCGGCCGCGCCCGCTGCGCGGGCCGCTTCGGCCGTCTCGCGCGCCGCGTCCGCGCGGCTCGCATAGGTGAAGGCGATGCGCCCGCCCGCCCGCGCCATGCGCAGCACGACCGCCCGGCCGATGCCGCGGCTGCCTCCCGTGACGAGAACGACGTTTTTCGTGTCCATCGCGCGCGCCTTCAGAAATTGCCGTCGTAGACGCCGCTGCCGAAATGAACGACGGAGCCGTTCATCGGGAGCGTGTCGCGGGACAGCCAGAAGCCCAGCGTGTCGGCCATGGCGGCGAGGTCGAGCGGCCTGAATTTCTGCGCGTAGGAGCCGATGCCCACGCGCGCTGCGCTCCATGCCGCTGCTTCCGCCATTTCCATCGGCGGCTGGAATACGGCGGCATTGGCGAAGACGCCGAAGCGCGCGGCTTCCTTGGCCAGCGCGCGGATCGCGCCGATGCGCATGTGGTGGGTCACCGGGGCGGCGGGCAGCGGCAGATAGTAGGAAAAGCTGTCGTCCGGCGCGAGCACCCAGATCTGCCCGCCGCCGCGCTCGATCATGGCCCGTGACGCCGCCTGCAAGGTTTCGAGGAACGCCGTGCCTTCCGCCGCAATCGCATCCGCGAGGCCGCCCTGCGCCAGCAACTCCGCCTCGTCCAGCGCCGAGGCGTTGAAGATCGCCGCGCCGGCGGAGGCGAACGAGGCCGGGTCGGTTCCCACTTCGAACCCCGCCGCGGCGAGCAGCCCGGCCAGCGCCGGGCCGATGCCGTGATCAACATCGACGATCGCGACGGTGCGGGCGGACGGGAGGGTCATCGCGCCGGCCTCAATGCACGGCCGCGAGGTCGACGACCGCGTAGGTCCACGACGCCGTTTCCGCCGCGACGATGCCCACCGGCTGGCCGCCGGGGCGCACGCGCCCAGCCTTCACCGCGAAGTCGAGCGCCATCACCATCGCCGCGCCGGGGATGTTGGCGGTGCGGTCGCCGACATAATACATCAGCCCGTCGAGCCCCATGACGAGCTCCGGCACGATCATCGACATCAGCGAGCGGTTGGCCTGCGGCACGATGATGGTGCCGTAGGCGTCCGGGCCGCGCCCGCCATTGTTGACGAGGTCGGTCACCGCCTTGCTGACCACCTGCGGCAGCAGCCGGCTGATCAGCCGGTGGTTGTGCGTTGTCTGCACTGGCACGCGCTTCTTCTCGTCGGGGCCGATCAGCAGGCCCTCGCGCTCGTGCGGATGGGTGGAGACGGCGTTGCAATAGCCGATCTCCAGCGCAGCGCTACGTCCACGCACGGCCCCCCGCACGGCATCAGCGGCGCTGACGATCATGGCCGAAGCGCCGTCGGCGAAGATGAGCCCGTTGATCATGTCGGAGGAATCCGGCGCCGCGTTGCGCAGCAGGCGCTCGGTGTAATAGTGCGGCGACATGCATTCGGCGCCGCAGATCAGCGCCGTGCGCGCCCGGCCCGAGCCGATCATGGCCTGGGCGAGGATCAGGCCCTGGATAGCCGCCGCGCAGGTCGCACAGTTGCGCGCGCTCGACGCCCAGCCGCCGCTGGAGCTGGCGCGCCAGCGGCGGCATGATCACGTCGGGCGTCGCCGTCGTGGTGATGATCAGGTCGATCTCCTGCAAGGGCAGTTCGGCATCGGCGATCGCCGCGCAGGCGGCGCGAAAGGCGAGCTCGGCCGTGCCGAGATCCGCCTCGGTGCGCTCGCCGGTGTCGGGCGCCACCACGAAATGGCGCTGCTCGACGCCGAAATAGGCCATCAGGTCGGCCACCGGCACGTCCGGCAGCCGCGCCGCGATCGCATCGTTGGTCACCGGCTCGCCCGGAAGGTACGAGCCGAGGCCGACGATGAAGACCGCGTCGTCGTTGCGCTGCGCGCGGGCAATTGTCACGACAGCCGGCCCGCGACGTAGCGGGTGAGCGCATTCACCGTCGAGCAGTTCTCCTCGAAGAAGGCGCGGTCCAGCTTCTCGATCTTGAAACCGAATTTCTGCTGCACCGCGACCGCCACCTCCAGCGCCGCCAGCGAATCCAGCCCGAGCCCGTCGACCTCGTCGAACAGCGGCGTGTCGCCGTTGATCTGCTCGCGCTCGAAGCCGAGGTCGGCAAGGTCCAGCCCGTCGAGCAGGATGTCGCTGATGATCCTGTCCTCGATCTCGATGATGTCGACGGTTGCCGTGGTCATTGTGGTTCCCCTTCTTCAGGACTGGTTGGATGCAAGGCGAAAAATCATGCCGGCGCGGGCGTGGCGGGCGCCGTCGACCATGACGGCGCAGCGCAGCGCGACCTCGCCCTCGCGCCGGGCGGCGATGCGCGCCGTGAAGCGCACGTCGCGCCCGGGCAGCACCGGGCGGTGGAACGTCACCGCGTCGACCGCCACTTCGCGCACGGGGGCCGCATCGCCGACGCCGTGGAACGCCGTCAGCATCATGCCGTCGAGCAGGATCACGCCCGGCACGATCGGGAAGCCCGGAAAATGGCCGCGCAGAAAATCCTCGCCGCCGAAGCGGTGCGTCAGCGTGGTCGCATCGCCGTCGCGGGCGACATCGTTGCCGAACATTTCCGCGAGGCGATCTGTGGCGAAGGCGCTCATTCCTCGTCCCCGCGCGTCGCCAGTATGTCGAGCATCGCCTCGCAGACGACGCGCCCGCCGACCAGCGCCGAGCCGGCGAATTCGTAGCGCGGGAAGCCGCCGCCGACCCAGCGGACATGCACCTTCGCCTCGAAAGGGCCGGCCGGCAGCGGCGTCATGGCGAGCTCGCGCAGCGACGGGATGATGCCGATCTCGACGGCCGGGTCGCTGTGGCGGATCAGCGCCAGCGACAGTTGCGCCATCGCCTCGACCAGCAGCGACGGGCTGGCGTAGCCGCCATAGGTGAAGCGCTCCGCATCGCCGCCGAAGGCCGTCACGGCGACCGCCGTATCGCGCGACATATGGACGATGCGGTCGATCATGACGAAGGGCGGCGCCCATGTCACACCCCTGATGCCGGCGAGAATGTCGGCGCCTTCGCCGATGGCCGGTGCGGTCCTGAGCGCCGAAGCCGTCACGATTTCCGTTCCCCAAGCTCTTGAAGGATTGCCCGATCGTGGTCCGACCCTAGGTCGCGGGAACGGGGCGCGAAAATACCAAGAAAGGAGTATGCCGCACCGCAGCAGGCCCGCTCACAGCGGCCACAGCGGCAGGCCGAGCAGCGCCTGCACGAACAACGCGGCGGTGGCGAGCACCAGCAGCGCGGCCGTCGCCCAGACGAGCGCGCGCGCGTGGCGCGGCGCAACCCGGTCGGCGACGAACCCCGCCGCCGGCAGGATCTGCAACGCATGCAGCGCGAGGAAATGCGAGGGTCGCAAATCGCCCGTCACGCGCGACCATCCCACCACCGGCATGCCGACGTCGCCGCCCGCCGCAACACCAACCGAGTGGCTGTAGGCGACGCTCGACATGTAGCCCGTCACGACCAGCGTCAGCACCGGTGCGACCAGCAGACCGAGCAGCGCCCCCAGGCGTGCGCCCGAGTTGTCGTCGTCAGCCTGTCGCAGCAGCCAGACGCCCATGATAAAGGGCACGACGGTCAGCAGCGTGGCGCCGACGCCCATCAGCGCGTACATGCCCGTCTCGAAGCCGGTGTCGAAGTTGAAATGCGAGTGCCTGGCGCGGGCGGCCTGAAAGGAGAGATAGGCCATCTCGAACAGGGCGAAGCCGACCGACCACGCGACGAGGCGCGCAAAGCCCCGGCTTTGCCTGCGCTGCGGCGACAGGAACCGCGCCAGCAACGCCAGCGTGGCGAAATGCAGCGCCAGCGCAATGGCGAATTTCAGCGGCTTGACCCACACGCCGACGCCGTCGAGCGTGCGCCCGTCCACCATGGCGGGCGGGACCAGCACCAGCGTCACCGCCATCATGAACCATGCCGCCAGCAGCCACTGGCGGATCGCGGGATCGGCGTCCAGCGCCGCAAGCGTCGCCTTCATGCCAGTGCCCTGCGCATGGCCTGCGCACCCGCGCGCGTGGCGAGGAACAGCACGAGCCCGACCGGCGGGACGATGAAGGTGGCGAGCAGGATCACGCCCTGGACCAGCCGCGACAGGCCCATCCTGTCCGCCCGCCCGGCGATCCAGCAGCCGACGAAGAGGTCGAAGGCGAGGTAGTGCAGCCAGCCGGCGACCAGCAGCTCGTCGGTGGCAAACAGCGCGCGCACCGCCTCCAGCGAGCCGTAGCCGCCGCCCGAGACGGCGAAGCGCGACAGGGTGATGCCGGCATAGGCGAGCCCGAACAGGGTCGGGATGGCGTATTTCGGCACCGCGTTGAGCAGCGGCCAGCGGCGCGGCAGCAGGATGAGGATCGCCCAGCCCACGAAGACAACGGCGTTGCCGGTGCCGAAGACGAGGTCAGGCGCGAGCGGCATTTATCATCTCCAGCGGGGGCTCCACCGTCCGCGGCGACGGCGCCATGGCCGGCCGGTGCAGCGCGTCGGCCAGCAGCGCCTGCGCCGCGAAGGCGCCCGACAGCGCGGTCGGCTCCACGCCGCCGCCCTGCGTCATCGCGCCGGCGAACACCATGTTGCGCAGCGGCGTCCTGATCGGCAGGCCGCCGGCCGGGTCCTTCAGCCCGTAGATCGCGCCGTGCCGGGTCCAGCCGTAGCGGTGGAAGGTCACGGGGCTGGCGTCGGTGCGGTAGACGATGCGCGCGTCGAGGTCCGGCACCAGCCGCCGCGCCACGTCGAGCATGCCGTCGGCCGACAGCATCTTGCGCCCGACATAGGCTTCCGAGCGACGGAACGCCTTGAGGTTGTCCGCCGCCTCCGGCGGAAACCACGTCGCCGAATCCTGAGGCTCGGTGAGCTGGAACAGGTCGATGGTCGCATAGCCCTCCGGCGCGCAGGCCGGGTCGACCGCGGCGGTGAAGATCACCTCGGTGTGCACGTCGCCGTCCTTCACATGGACGATGGGCGGCAGGTCGAGGGTCCCGCGCACGCCGACATGCATGCCCACCGCCGAGCAGGACGGCACGAGATCGCCGAACTGCCGCCGCATGGCCTCGCGCGCCGGCCCGTCCTCCATCAGGTCGCGGACCAGCACGCCGGGATCGGCGTTGCACACCAGCGCGGTCGCGCGGATCGTCGTCTCGTTGCCGCGATGGTCGCGCAGCACCAGCCCGCGCGCCTCGCCGTTCTCCTGAAGCACGCGCGTCACGCGCGTGCGCAGCCGCACCTCGCCGCCGCGCTCCGCGACCGCATCGGCCAGAACCTGCGCGAAATGGCCCGACCCGCCGGCCGGGTAGGCTCCGCCAATGAAGAAATAGGCGTAGAGCGGGATCATCGCGCCCACCGTCATCAGCGACGCATCGTGGGTGCGGTAGGCGGCGATGCCCTCGATCAGCTCCAGCGCCTCCGGGTCGCTCACATGCCGGGAGACGAAGGCGCGCCACGGGCGCGACACCCACGCGGCCGCCGCCGGATGCTCCCTGGCGAAGGCCATCGCGTCCTGCGGCGTCGTCGGCGCGCCGGGAAAGCCGTTGTGGTAACGCGCGGTCGAATACATCGCCACATAGATGCGGTGGATCTCGTCGAACAGGGCGGCGATGCCGGCCGCCTCGTGCGGGAACAGCGCGCCCAGCCGGGCCGCCAGCGCCTGCCGGTCGCGCGGCACGTCGAGCCGCCTGCCGTCGAAGACGAAGCGGTGGTCGAGCCGGCGCCAGTCGACCGCGCCCGTCTTGCCGAGCCGGCGCAGCAGCACGTCGAGCGTGCCGTCCGGCCACCAGCCGGAAAAATCGTGCACGCCGGAATCGAAGCGGAAGAGGAGCCGCGCGCCGGCCGCCTCGTCGCGGGTTCGCCGGATCCAGTGGTGGCAGAAGCCGCCCGGCCGGTCGTGCTGCTCCACCACCAGCACCTTCAGGCCGCTGTCGGCCAGCAGCGCCGCGGTCGTCAGCCCGCCGATGCCCGAGCCGATCACCGCCACGTCGTAGCCGTCCGGCGCGCGCTTCGAGAAATCCGGCCGCGGCCACGGGTTGCGCCGGTCGCCGGCGGCGCGGCGCTTCAGGTCGAAGCCGATCCAGAGCGGCGGGACGGCCGCCGAGGCGATGCCGCCCGCCGCCATCGGCAGCCCCCATGCCGCGACCGGCAGCTCCATGGAGACCGCCACCGCGGCCCAGAACACCAGCACCGCCCACAGCGCCGAGATCGCCATGTTGATGGTTTCGAACAGCGGCGTGTCCTTCACCTCGCGGTAGAACAAGGAGGCGAAGGGCGCGGTCCACGGCTTGCGCAGCAGCACGCTCATGCCCATGGCGCAGGCCGCGGCGATGAGGGCGACCGGCAGCGCCGCGCTGGACGAGAACTCCGTCATGCTTGCCCCCCGATATGGCCTTGCGTGATGGGACCAGTTGGATAGGCAGGCGGGCGGGCCGTGTGGATACCCCGAATTGGGTATCCGGCGGCGACAAGGCGCGGGCGGGCGATGCAGCCCTACCCACAAAAGGGTATTTTCCGCCCGCCGTTCCGGGCGTTAGATACAGGTTTGGCGACGCATGCATTCGGGGAAGCGGCAGGTTTCGCGGTGAGCGACCACGGATCGGACAAGGCGGGCGGCGGCCCCTGGCGCGTCGTCCTGACGGAGGACGACGAACCGGTGCGCAACCGGCTGGCGGCGCTGCTGCGCGGCTGGCAGGGCGCTTGTCTCGTCGCCGAATGCGGTACGCTCTCAGAGACCCTCGCGGCCATCGGCGCGCACGATTTCGACCTGCTGATCACCGACCTCAAGCTGCCGGACGGCCACGGGACCGAGGCAATCCGCAGGCTGCGCGCCGCGCAGCCCGATGCCGAAGCCATGGTGATCTCGGTGCTCGCCGACGAGACGACCGTGCTGGAGGCGATCGAGGCCGGCGCTTCGGGCTACCTTCTCAAGGATGCCGAATCCATCGACCTCGTCGAGGCGATCAACGACGTGATGGCGGGCCGCTCGCCGATCTCCTCGCGCATCGCCCGCGTGCTGGTGCGCCGCCTCGGCATGAGCGGCCGCGACAGCCCGCCGGCCGAGCCGGGCAAGAGCCTGCTCACGGCGCGCGAGATGGACATCATCTGGGGCATCGCCAAGGGTTTTACCAATGCCGAGATCGCCGAGCGGCTCGGCATCTCGCGCCAGACCGTGCCGGTGCACATCCGCAACATCTACCGCAAGCTCGAAGCCTCCAACCGCTCCGAGGCGGTGTTCGAGGCGTCCAGGCTGGGGCTCATCCGCCTATGAGCGGGGACAAGGCGAAGACGCCGCTCTCCCACCTGCCCTATCTCCTGATCCTCGCCCTGACGCTGCTGCTGATGGCGGCGCCGCACATCGTGCGGCTGCCGATCCCCGCGGTTGCGACGACGGCGAGCGAGGCGAGCATGAGCGTCAATGGCGGGCCGGAGCAGGCGGTCGCGCTGCCGCACCGCTGGCCGCGCCTGCCGGGTCCGGTCGAGGCGACCTACCGCATCATGATCGACCTTCCCAACACCGGCCCTGAAACCGGCCCCGCCGCCGGACCCCGCTTGCTGCTGATCCCAGCCGCCCAGCACGCACTTTCGGCCACGATAGACGGCATGCGCGTCACCGGAAGCGAGATCTACATCGTCGGCGAGCCTTCGGTCGGCTCGCCCTACATGCTGGAGCTGCCCGACGGGCCGCAAGGCAAGGCCGAACTGGTGGTGACGCTCAGGCGCGGCAGCGGCCTCGTTCCCGGCTATCTGTCGCAGGTCCACGCCGTCGAGGCGAGCGCCATGGCCGACGCGGAGTGGGCATGGGTGTTCGTCACGCGCGGCACCCGCGTCTCGGTCGTCGGCCTGCAAGCCATCGTGATGGTGGCGCTGGCGACGGTCTGGCTGGCGCGGCGCAGCGACCCGATCTTCGGGTGGCTGTTTCTCATGGGCGCCGGCAGCCTCGTCCATTCAGTGCTCAATGCGCCCGACGGCGGCCTTATCCCGGTCGAAGCGCAACCCTACCTGACGTTCATGATGCCGACTTTCGGCCTTATCGCGCTCGGGCTGGCGATGTCCATCATCGACGTACCGCGGCCGCGCCGGCTGAAGATCGCCCTCGTCGCCGTGCCGGCGCTCCTCGCCGCCGGCACGGCCTCCGGCGCGCTGCCGTCGATCCTTGCGGTGCTGCTCTCCACCCTTGTCGCCATCGGGAGCCTCGTGGTTGCCGCCGCCATGCTGGTGCGCGACGCGCTCAGGCGCGACGAATGGGACCGCGCCCTGCTCGCGGTGCCGTTCTTCCTCGTCGGCTGGTACGGCCTGCGCGATCTCGGCATCGTCACCGGGCTGGTCGACGGCGCGCTGCTGCTCAGCGCCAAGATCCGCATCGTCACCCTACTGGCGGTCCTGACGCTGCTGATGCGCCGGCTGGTCAGCAGCCTCGACGCGGTCGACCGCGCCAACGACACGCTGCGCCTGCGCCTCGCGGCGCAGGAAGCCGAGCTTTCCCAGCTCCACGCCAAGGAAAAGGCGCTCACCGCCCGGACCATCCGCGAGCAGGAGCGCGAGCGCCTCACCCGCGACCTGCACGACGGCCTCAGCGGCCATTTGGTCTCCATCATCGCGCTGTCGCAGGACGGCCGAGCCGACCCCAAATCCATCGAGCGGGCGGCACGCGGCGCGCTCGACGATCTGCGCATGGTGATCAACTCGCTCGACCTCGACGACGGCGACCTCCTGCCCGCGCTCGCCGGCCTTCGCGAGCGGCTCGAGCCGCAATTGCGGCGCCTCGGCATCGCGCTCGACTGGTCGATGGAGAACCTGCCCGAGATGAGCGGCTTCACCCCCAGCGGCGCGCTGTCGATCCTGCGCATCGTGCAGGAAGCTATCACCAACGCCATCAAGCACGGCATGCCCGGCCGCATATCCGTCCACGGCGCGGCCGGGCGCGGCGGCACCATCCTGCTCAGCGTCGCCAACGACGCGCGGGCCGATGCGGCGCGCGGGGCCGGCCACGGGCTCGGCAACATGCAGCGCCGCGCTGCCGAGCTGGGCGGCGCGGTGCGCTTCGACATCGCCGACGGGCGCGCGACGCTGACCGTGATCCTGCCGGCTTCGCTGACAGGCGCCACGCCCGCGTCTTAGGCGCATTGCGGATAGGTCTGCCCCGACAGGCCGCGCTCTTGCATGCGCCACTCGAAATCGCCGGCGAGATCGGCCACGGTCACGGCGGCGAAGCGCGCGCGCAGCAATTTTTCCGCCTCGTCCAGCGCTTGCGACAGGCGCGCGTCGACCGCCTGCTCGACAAGGCAGGACGGGCTGTCGACATGGGGACCGATGCTGAACAGCGGCGGCTCGCCGATCGCCTCGTAGACGTCGAGCAGCGTGATCTCGTCCAGCCCGCGCGCCAGCTCCCAGCCGCCGCCGTGCCCCTTCTCCGAGGTCAAAAACCCCTTGTCGCGCAAGCCCGCCATCATGCGGCGCACGACCACCGGGTTGGTGCCCAGCATCTTCGAGATCACGTCCGAGGTCGCCCGCTTCACGTGCCTGTCCATGTGGATCAGCACATGCAGCATACGGGACATGCGGCTGTCGCGCGGCATCGCCCACCATCCTGTTGCAACCACTGTGTAGCACTCGCCTACTCAGGCAACAATCCAAGTTTCATGAGTTGACGCCAGCTTCGATCTTACGTAACTCTGTTTGATACGTAATTGGAGCATTCCCCCATGACCTACGAGATCGCCATCGTCGGCGGCAGCTTCGCCGGCCATGCCGCCGCCATCCAGCTCGGCCGCGCGCGGCGGCGGGTGCTGCTGGTCGATGCGGGGCGGCCGCGCAACCGCTTTGCCGCCACCTCGCACGGCTTCCTCGGGCAGGACGGCGTTCGCCCGGCCGACATCGTCGCCACCGCCGCGCGGCAGCTCGCCAAATATGCGACCGTGGAGCAGCGCACCGGCGAGGCCGTCGACGCTGCACCGTTCGAAGGCGGTTTCCGCATCGCGCTGGCGGACGGGCGCGAGGAGACGGCGCGCCGCCTGATTCTCGCCACCGGCGTGCGCGACATCCTGCCCGAGGTGACGGGCGTCGCGGAGCGCTGGGGCGTCAGCGCGCTCCACTGTCCCTATTGCCACGGCTACGAGCTGGAGCAGCGTCCGGTCGGCGTGCTCGCCTCCGGCCCGACGGCGTTCCACCACGGCATGCTCCTGCCCGACTGGGGACCGACCACGCTGTTCACGCAAGGGCTGTTCGAGCCCGACGCGCAGCAGCTCGCGGCGCTCGCCGCGCGCGGCGCGGCGGTGGAGCGCACGCCGGTGGTCGAACTGCTCGGCCCGGCGCCCGCGCTGGAGGCGGTCCGGCTGGCGGACGGGCGCGCGGTGCCGGTCGCGGGCCTGTTCCTCGCCCCGAAGGCCGTGCCGGCCAGCGACCTTGCCGAACGGCTGGGCTGCCGCTTCGAGGACGGCCCGACCGGCCCCTATATCGCGACCGACGAGCGCCGGCAGACCTCGGTGCCGGGCGCCTTCGCGGCCGGCGACGCGGCAAGCCCGATGCCCAACGCCACGCTCGCCGCCGCGTCCGGGGTGATGGCGGCCGGGGGCGCGCACGCCTCGCTCATCTTCGGCTGATCACAGGATATCAGCGAGCGGGAACAGCGTTGCCTGGAGCGAGTGGTAGATGTCCGGCTTGCCGTAAAACTGGCCGGCGGCGGGGCGGCCGGCCTCGTCCAGCTCGGGGAACCAGCCGCCGCGCTCGTGGTCGACCAGCCGCGCGTCGGCGAAGCGCCACAGCGTCCTGTACCAGTCCTCGTCGCCCGGCCGCGGATCGACCTTGAGCAGCGCCGCCAGCGCGCCGATGCCCTCGGTCACCGGCCACCAGTAGCGGTCGCGCACGGCCGGCCTGCCGTCGCCGCCCAGCGTGTAGACGAAGCCGCCGTCCGGCCGCCAGGCATCGGCCAGCGCCTGCCCGACGAGGCGGCGGGCGCGCGGCACCGCATCGGCCTGCCGGCGCCCGTCCGCCAGCCAGTGCTCGACCTGCAGGCGGCCGAACTCCAGCGAATGGCCGGGCGTGGTGCCGGCCGGGCGGAACATCGGGTTGCCGCGATAGTCCGGGTCCGGCAGCCATTCCTCCGTATAGTGCTCGGGCAGCCGCCAGCCGTGCCGCGGGGCGACCTTGCCCAGAAAGAAATCGAGGATGCGGCCGGCGCGTTCCAGATGCGCGCGCTCGCCCGTCGCGCCGAACGCCGCCAGCAGCGCCTCCACCCCGTGCATGTTGGCGTTCATGCCGCGATAGGCGGAGAAGGGCTGCCAGTCGCGCGCGAACTCGTCGCGCAGCAGCCCGTGTTCCTCGTCCCAGAAATGCCGGTCGATCACGCCGCACACGTCGGCGATCAGGCGGCCTGCGTCGGGATGACCCGCCGACTTCGCGCCGCATGCGGCCAGCAGCACGAAGACATGGCCATAGGCAAGCTTGGTCGCGTCGGCCGGCGCCTCGCCCGTCGTCGACCAGACATAGCCGCCATGGACCGGGTCGCGATGGGCGCGCCAGAGGAACCGCATCCCCGCGTCGATCACCGCGTCGGCATCGGCGTAGCCGGCCGCCTTGCCCAGCGCGTAGGAGTGGATCATCCGCGTCGTGGTGTGCAGTTCCTGCGGTCTGCGCGGCAGCGGCGTTCCGTCGGCCGCCAGCACGTCGAAGCCGCCGTCGGCGCGCAGGCTCGGCCGGAAGAAAGCGAGCTGGCGCATGGCCTCCGCCTTCAGCCAGCCGCGATGGACCGGGTCTTCCAGCCATCTCGCCGCGCCGGGCGACGCCAGCGGCGTCCTGTTCGCCATGGGTCACACCTCCCGCGGCGATAGAGCCACAGGGGCCGCGCGCGCCGCAAGGGCTGCTCCACCTCTATGTCGGGCTGCCCGGCGCTGCCCCTTCCGCACGTCCTTCCGACAAAGCGAGGATGGCGGCGAAGAGGTCGGAGCGGTGCAGCATGCCGGCTACCTCGCCCTCGCGCAGCACCGGATAGACCCGGTGCGAGCGGGCTAGGAATTCTTCCGCCGCCGACACCAGATCGAGGTCCACCGGCAGCGCGCGCACGTCGCCGCTCATGAAGTCGCCGACGCTGCCGTCCCATTGCTGGTAGTAACTGGCGTTCAGCATCGGCCGGAAACAGTCCTTCTCGGTCAGGATGCCGACCAGCGCGCCGTCCTCGCTGATCACCGGCGCGGCCGGCTCGCGCATCAGCGCGAAGCGCGCCGCCGCCTCGCGGATCGGCGTCCGGGGCCCGAGGCGCAGGAACTCGGTGCGCATCACGTGCTCCACCAGCGTACGGGCGTTCATCGCGCATCCTCCCCTTCGGCGTGCGGGCAGCCGTCGCAGCGCGTTCCGCCGACGCAAGCGAGCCCGTCGCAGCCGCGCCGCACGCCGCCGCGCCCGGCGATCAGACCGATGCTCAAGCCCAGCGCAGCGAGGCAGACAATGACGATGGCGAGAAGCGCTTCCATGGCGGGCCTCAGGCGACATGTTTGTCGAAGGCGCCGGTCGCGACGCGGGTCAGGCCGCCCTGACCGTCGCGGAACAGGAACAGAGCCGCCAGCCGCGCGCCGCCAGCCAGATCCGGCCCCGCCTGCCCGGCGGCCATCAGCGCGGTGGCCCAGCCGTCCGCCTCGCGCCCGCTCGGTGCCAGCACCGAGACGGAGGCCAGCGCGCTGTCGACGGGCTCGCAGGTCGCCGGGTCGATGATGTGGCTGTAGCGGCGCGCGCCGATGTCGTAGCCGTTGATCCGGTCGCCCGAGGTCGCGACAGCCATGCCGTCGAGCCGCAGTGCGCCCGCGAGCGCGTCGACGCCCGGCCGCGGATCCTCGATGCCGACGCGCCACGGCCGGCCGGACGGGTGGCTGCCCCGCGCCGCCAGCTCGCCGCCGAGGTCGATCAGGAAATGCCCGTGGCCGGCCTCGCCCAGCAGCGACACCATGCGGTCGAGCGCATGGCCCTTGGCGATGCCGCACAGGTCGAGCGTCAATTCCGGCTCGGTTTTGGCAAGATGGCCGTTGCCGGCCGCCAGCCCGCGCCAGCCGCCCGGCCGGGCGGCGGCGCCATGGATCGGCCCGAACCCCCAGCGCCCGACCAGCGGGCCGACAGTCGGGTCGAAATGGCCGTCGCTCGCCCCGGCGATGGCCAGCGCCGCGTCCGCCACCTCGGCAACCTCGCCGCCCACCGCCATCTCGCGCTCCGTCCCGGCATTGAACCGGCCGACAATGCTGTCGGCGCGCCATGGCGAGAAGGCAAGGTCCAGCCCGGCCAGCAGGGCGTCGATCCGAGCCCGCAGCCCGTCGAGCCTCTGTTCGCTGTCCGCCGGCAGCGTCACGCTCCAGCCGGTGCCGAACGCTTTTCCCTCGATCCCCGCCACCGGCGACGCCGCCCCGGCGCGCGCCGGCATCAGCAGGGACGCGCAGGCCGCGCCGCCGAAGGCGAGCAGGCTGCGCCGGTTGAGCATAGGGGCGTCGGCGCGCATGGTTCAGCTCCCGAAATCGTCGTTGAAGATGGAGTGCGGCTCGACCCCGAGCCGGTTGAGCATGGCGAGCACGGCCGAGATCATCACCGGCGGCCCGCATAGATAGTACTCGCATTCGTCGGGTGCCGGATGGCCGGCAAGCGCCTTGCGCACGATGTCGTGGACAAAACCCTTTGCCCCGGTCCAGCGGTCGGACGGGGCGGGGTCGGACAGGGCCGGCGTCCAGCTAAAGTTCGGATGCTTCGCCGCGATCGCCTCGAACTCGTCCACGTAGAACAGGTCGGCGGCCGTGCGCGCGCCGTAGAAATAGGACATTTTTCGCGTCGTACCGAGGCCGATCTGCTCGTGGATCATGGCGCGCAGCGGCGCCATGCCCACCCCGCCGCCGATGAACACCATCTCGCGCTGCGTCGGCTGGACATGGAACTCGCCGAACGGCCCGCCCGCCTCGACCACGTCGCCGGGCCTGCGCGCGAACAGCCAGGACGACACGATGCCCGGCGGAATGTCGTGCTCGCGCCCGGCCGGCGGCACGGCGAGGCGGATGTTGAAGACGATGCGGCCGGCATCCTGCGGCCGGCTGGCGATGGAATAGGCGCGCGTCACCGGCCTTGCCGACACCGAGCGCAACGACGGCCAGCCGGCGATCCGCCATGCCTGCCCGTGCGCGGGATCGACGTCGATGTCGGCGAAATCGAGCGCATAGGCGGGCGCGGTGAGCTGCGCGAACCCGCCGGCGCGAAAACGGAAGTCGCGGCCCTGCGGCAGCTCCAGCACCAGCTCGCGGATCAGCGGCGCAAGCATGCGGTTGGACAGCACCCTGCACGGGAAGGATTCGGCCGCCAGCACGTCCGCCGCCACGGTCACGTCGACCGGGCCGCGCAGCTTGGTCTGGCAGGCGAGGCGCACATGGTTGCGGCGCTCGGCCGGCGAGAGGATGCCCATCTCGGTCGCCTGCGGCTCGCCGACGCCCTCGCCCTCGACCGTGACGCGGCACAGGCCGCAGGTGCCGCTGCCGCCGCAAGCCGCCGGAATGGCGATGCCGGCCCCGTGCAGCACGCCGAGAAGCTGGTCGCCGCGCGCCGCCTCGATGCGCTTGCCGCCGTTGACCGTCACCGCCACCGCGCCCGGCGGGACGAGGCGCGCCCGCGCCACCAGCAGCGCGGCCGTCAGCACGACGACCAGCGCCACGACGAACAGGGAGCCCAGCGCGATTTCGGTCATTGCGCTGCCATCAGCGCGAAGGAGGAGAAGCCGAGCGACATCATGCCGGCGATGAGGAAGGCGATGCCGAGCCCGCGCAGCCCGGCCGGCAGGTCGGCATAGGCGAGCCGCGTGCGGATCGCGCCCAGCATCACCACGGCCAGCGCGAAGCCGGCGCCGCTGCCGACCCCGTACACCGCCGCCTCGGCGAGGTCGTAGCGGCGCTCGACCATGAACAGGCTGCCGCCGAGGATGGCGCAATGGATGGCGAGCAGCGGCAGGAACGCGCCGAAGGAGGCGTGCAGGCGCGGCGTGAAGCGCTCCATCACCATCTCCAGAAGCTGCACCGCGCCGGCGACCGTGCCCAGGAAGGTCAGCAGCGACAGATAGGAGAGGTCGACATCCGGCATGCCGGCCCAGCGCCACGCGCCCGGCGCCAGCACTGCATGGTAGATCATCTGGTTCAGCGGCACGGTCACGCCCATCACCACGATCACCGCCACACCCAGCCCGAAGGCCGTGTCGGTGCGGCGCGACAGGGCGAGGAAGGTGCACAGGCCGAGGAAATAGGTGAGCGGCATGTTCTCGACGAACATCGCCCGAAGGAACAACGCGCCGAGGTCGGCCATCAGCGCTGCTCCCCCGGCTCGGGCTTCAATTCGTGCGGCGGGAAGTCCGGCGCGTCCGCCTGCGCCGGCCAGATGCTGCGCATCGCCCATACCAGTCCCCCCAGCAGGAAGAAGGCGCTGGGCGCCAGCAGCATCAGACTCAGCGGCGTGAACCAGCCGCCCTGGTCGGCAAGCGGCAGAAGCTGGTGGCCGAGCAGCCTGCCGCTGCCGAACAGCTCGCGGCAGGCGCCGACCAGAACCAGCACCAGCCCGTAGCCCAGCCCGCTGCCGAGCGCGTCGACCATCGAGCGCAGCGGCGGGTTGCTGCGGGCGAAGGATTCGGTGCGGCCGAGCACGATGCAGTTGGTGGCGATCAGGCTGACGAAGACCGAAAGCCGCTGGCTCAGCTCGAAGAAATATGCCTTGAGGATCTGGTCGATCACCACCACGATCGAGCCGATGATGACGATCTGCACGATGATGCGGATCGTGTTGGGGATATGCCTTCGGATCAGGCTGATGATGCCGGCGGCGAGCACCACCACCACGGTCAGCGAGATACCCATGGTCAGCGCCGTGTCGAGCGAGGTGGTGACGGCGAGCGCCGAGCAGATGCCGAGCACCTGAAGCGTGACCGGGTTCTGCCGGACCAGCGGCGCGGTCAGCGTGCCCCACAGGCTGTCGCCGGAGGCCATCGCTAGAACTCCCCGCGCCGGATGGCCGCCATCAGCGGGCCGTACCCCTTCGACCCGGTCCAGAAGCGCACCATCTGCGTGACCGCGTTGCTGGTGCGGGTCGCGCCCGTAATGCCGTCCACCTCGTATTCGCTGCGCGCCGGCCCGCGCGCGACCGCAAAGCGGTACGTTCCGGCATCGTCGAACAGGTGCTTGCCGGCGAAGCTGCCCTGCCAGAGCGGCTCCTCGATGCGCGCGCCCAGCCCCGGCGTCTCGGCCTGTTCGGTCACGGCGATGCCGGCCAGCGTGCGCATGTCGCCGCGCAGCGCCAGCAGCGCCTGGATGCGGCCGTTATAGCCGCTTCCCACCACCGGCAGGATGGCCAGCGACACGGCCTCGCCGCTGCGCAGCAGGTAGATTTGCGCATAGTCGGGCCGGTTGCCGATGCCGGCCGTGTCGTCGGCCGCCGCCAGCGCCGTCCAGTTGGCCGGGTCGGCGAGCGTGGCTTCCAGCGTCTGCGGCGTCACCTCGGCCGCGGCCGCGCCCGCGTCGAGGTCGACCACCACGGTCGACAGCGCGTCGCCGCCGGCCTCAGCGATCAGTTCCGACATGCCCGGCACGGCGGCGATCAGCGCCTCCAGCCGCGCCTGCTGCTCGGCGGCGCGGTTCTGCGCCTGGATCGGCCGCAGCACCACGGTCGCGCCGGTCACCAGCAGGGCGCAGACCGCCGAGACGAGGAAGGCCACCACCAGCGTCTTCGGCCGGCTGTCGCTGGGGGCGCGCAGGAAGCGGCGCCAGAGCGAGATCGGGTTCACGTCAGCCAAGGCGTTTCCTCCGCGCGAGCCAAAGGCGTATGGCGATGTCGTCGAGAAGCGGGGCGGCGAGCGTCGCCAGCAGCGCGGCCGAGACGGCCGCCTGCACCGGCGCCGCGCCCGGCCAGCCATGGGCAAAGAGCAGGACCAGCGCGGCGTAGAGGATGCCGTGGAGCCAGCGCCCGAGGTTCGTCGCCGCGCCCGTCACCGGGTCGCAGACCAGCAGCACCAGCACCACGCCGGCCGCCGTCAACGCGGGCGTCGCCAGCGCGCCGCCATACCATGCCGCGCCGAGCGCGGCCGCCGCGCCCGCCACCGCGCGCCACGGGACGACGCCGAGGGCGATGCCGACGGCGGCCGCCGCGATCGCCGCCCAGCCGAGCTGAACCGGGATCACCGGCCACGGCGCTGCCGGAAAGCCGAAGCCGAGAAAGGCGATCGTCACCGTCGCCGGGTTGACGACGTTGCGCCCCCAGCCGCCGAAGGCCAGCTCCCCGGCGACCACGCCGAAGCTGATGCCGAGCAGCATGGGGATCGCCCCCAGCTCCACCGGCGCGAGCACCGCCACCGCCAGCGCGGTGAGCGCCCCGGCGAAGGAGGGCGGCTGCGCGCGCGCGAGCATGAAGGCGACGTGCCACAGCCCGGCCGCAACCAGCACGAAGGCGAGCCGCGCCGCTCCGGCCATGCCCGTCGCCAGCAGCCATGTCGCCGCCAGCGGGAAGGCCGCCGCCAAAAGCAGCAGCGCCACCGTCTCGCGGTCCCAGATGCCGCGCATCACGCCGCTTCCTCCGCCGCGATCCGGTCGAGCATGGCGCGCAGCATGGCGGCCAGGCGCGGCGAGGCGCCGGTGACGTAGTCGGCCAGCGCCAGATCCTCCTCGACCAGCGACAGCGCGCCGAGCCGCACGGCCGTCTCGGCGTCGTTGGCCGCCAGCGCACGCACCAGCGGCATGGCCGGCAGCAGGCCGCCGAAGGCGTGGTCGAGCGCGGCGGTGGGAATGACCGGCAGCGGGCGGCTGGAGCTTTTCAGCGCCGCCGAGAACCAGTGCCGCCGCTCCTGCCCGGGCCCGGCGGTCACGGCGCTCACCTGCCGCCGCCATGGACCCAGCCAGCGCCCTTCCACCCCGTCGAGCGGCGAGCCCGACAGCAGCCTGTGCGGCCCCGGCCTGACGATGTCGAAGGTCAGCGCGCGCAAATCCGCGCCCGGCTGGCAGCGCACGGTCCGTCTTTCCCGCAGCCCGGGGCCGGACACCGAAACGAGGCGCGTTTCCGGCACCAGCCCGGTATCGAGGAAGCCGCCGATGCCCGCGACGTCCTCGGCATGGACGTCCCAGACGGGAGTGCCGACCGCGGCGGGGACGTGCGCGGCGATCTGGAGCCCGGCGAGGCCGTGCGGGTGCACGGCCGTCACCTTCTTCGCGACGATCCGCCCGCTTTGCCGGTCAGTCCCGTCCGGCAGCGCGAACCCGCCGTCGTGGCAGACGACGACCGGCCCGGCCGTCAGCCCCGCCAGCGCGCGCAGGCCACGGGCGAAATCGGCCTCCCGCCCCTCCAGCGCCAGCGCCGGGGCCGGCGCGTCCGGGCGCGTGTCGACTGCCATCACGACGATAGTCGCCGGCTGCTCGGCCGGCAGCGGGACGCGGCCGAAGGGGCGCGAGCGCAGCAGCGGCCACAGCCCGGCCGACAGAAGCAGCGCGCGCGTCGCCGCCGCGTCGTCGCCGTGGCGCGCCGCCGACACGTCATGCGTGTGCCGGCCGGCGTCGGGATTGTGGAAGAACAGCACATGCGAGAGCCGCCGGCCCGGCCCGAGGTCGATCGCGGCGACCTCGCCCGCCACCGGCGCGACCAGCACCAGTTCGGGATGGCGGCGCGAGCGCAGCACGGGCGCGCCCTGCGCCACCTTGCTCCCCTGCGCCACGAGCATCTCGACCCGGAAATCGTCCTGCGGGCGCGCGAACAGGGCACACTGGTCTGTGATCAGGGGGTCGGCGATCAGGGTCCGGATGGCTGCTCTCGCTGGCTTCGACAAATCAACGGGGACGAAACACTGGGACTCGGGGGCGGGGGCGCTCTTCCTGCCAGTAGACCCGCGACTGCGCCTTGCGGCCTTGATCTGGATCAGGGCCGCGATCGTTGTTCCGTTCTAGATACATTGTTAGCGTGCCGCCGACAAAAGGCCAGAACCCCAGCAACCTGCGAGGCTTGGATGCGCCGGATCCTGATACCACTTGCCGCGATATGCGTGCTGATCCCCGCCGCCGGGGCGCTGCTCCAGGACACGGGCGCCGTGCGGGCGCAGGACGCGCCGGCCCCGGACGCCGCGCCCATCTACGTCATGCCGAAATCCGGCCCCTTCGCGCCGGAGCAGGTGGCCATCCCGCAGAGCCACTACATCGCCGAATGGGCGCGCTCGGGCCATTCCGACGCCTCGTCGATCTCGTTCTCCTACTGGAACAATGCCGGCGCCATTCCGCCAGTCTGCTCGGTCTGCCATTCGGGCACCGGCTTCCGCTCCTTCCACGGGCTCGACGGCAGCGCGCCCGGCCTGCCGGCGCAGCCGGTCCCGGTCGGCGGGGTGGTCGACTGCGAGACCTGCCACAATGCCGGCCTCGCCTCGGTCACGTCGATCGCGCTGCCGAGCGGCATCAGCCACCCGGTCAATGGCGGCGAAGCCTCCTGCATGACCTGCCACCAGGGCCGCGCGGCGGGCGTCACCGTCACCCGCGCCACACAGGGCAAGAGCGAGGACGCGCCCGATGCGTCCCTTTCCTTCATCAACCCGCATTATGCGACGGCGGCGGCAACCCTGCTCGGCGGCTATGGCGGCATGGGCTACCACTATCCCGGCAAGGACTATTCCGGCCGCTTCCTGCATGCGCGGCCGGTCGCCACCTGCGCTTCCTGCCACGAGCCGCACAATCTCACCGTCGCCGAGCAGACCTGCCTGACCTGCCACGCCTCGGGCGAGGCGGCCGACATCCGCATCTCGCGCGTCAGCCATGACGGCAGCGGCGATACGAAGAAGGGCATCGGCGCCGACATCGCCGCCAACAAAGCGCGGCTGATGCGCATGATCGAGGATTATGCGAAGGCCGTGGCCGGCACGCCGATGCACTATGACGGCAGCCACCATCCCTATTTCTTCGCCGACGCCAATGGCGACGGCATCGCCGACCAGGCCGACGGCAAGGTGGTGCCCTACAATGCGTGGACGCCGCGCATGCTCAAGGCCGCCTACAACTGGAAGTTCGTCGGCTCGGATTCGGGCATCCACGTCCACAATCCGCACTACGCGCTGGAGCTGCTCTACGATTCCATGGAGGATCTGTCCGGCCCGCTCGGCACGGATTTCAGGGCGCTGGGCCTGCTGCGCTGACCGGCGATGATAAGCCGCGCCCTTCTCGCCGCCGTGCTGCTGGCGGCCGGCAATCCCGCCTTCGCCGACGACGCGGCGCAGCGCGGACGTGCCGTGGTGGAGCAATGGTGCCGGCTGTGCCATCTGCGCGCCGGCGACGCGCCCGATGCCGACATGGCACCACCCTTCGAGACCATCGCGACATGGCCGGGCCGCGACCGCGTCTATCTGGAGCGGTTCATGAAGGACGACCACTTCCCGATGACGACCTTCCGCCTGTTCGAGGACGAGAAGCGCGACGTCGTCGCCTATCTCCTGTCGCTGCGGCGCTAGCGGCGGCGAGGACTTCCGGCGATCCGTGCTATGCATGACGCGATCGGAACGCCGGGGAGCGGTGGATGAGCAGGCTCAGGATCGGGCTGGCGCTGGGCGGCGGGGCGGCGCGCGGCTGGGCGCATATCGGCGTCGTCGAAGTGCTGCTCGAAGCCGGCATCGAGCCGGAATTCATCGCCGGAACCTCGATCGGCGCCATCGTCGGCGGCGCGCTGGCGGCGGGCCGCTTCGCCGCGCTCAGGGACTGGGCGCTGACGGTCGACCGCAGCACCGTCGCCGGCCTCATCGACGTCCAGCTCACGGCCGGCGGGCTGGTGCAGGGCGAGCGCGTGCGCCAGCAGATGCGCGACCTCGGCCTCGGCGAGCCCATAGAGAGCCTGCCGTTGAAATTCGCGGCGGTCGCCACCGACCTCGGCGACGGGCGCGAGATCTGGCTTCAGGAGGGTCCGCTCGACGCGGCCATCCGCGCCTCCATCGGCCTGCCCGGCATATTCAGCCCCTGCCTCGTCGACGGCCGCTGGCTGGTCGACGGCGGGCTGGCCAACCAGATCCCCGTCTCCACCTGCCGCGCGCTCGGCGCCAGCTTCGTCATCGCCGTTGGGCTGAACGAGGGCATGCTGTCCAAACATGCCGACGAGCTGACCCCCTTTCCCGACGATGCCGGCCCGTCCGTGCGCGGGCGTATCGTCGACATGCTGGCGCAGATGCCGGGGCCGTGGGGCGCGCAGGTGGCCGGCGCCGCCGCGCAGCTTCTGGCCGGCGGGCCGCGCACGCCCGGCTATTTCAGCGTGCTCGCCAATGCGCTCAACATCATGCAGGACCGCATCACCCGCTCGCGGCTGGCGGGCGAGCCGCCGCATGTGATGATCTCGCCGCATGTGCCGCAGATCCAGCTCCTGGACTTTCACCGCGCGGCCGAATCGGTCGCCGCCGGCCGCGCCGCGGCGAGTCGCGCCCTTCCCGTCATCCGCGAGCAGCTTGCCGCCGCCCGGTGAGGCCGAGGCGGATCAAGCTCCGGCAAGCGCCAGCGCAGCGGCGAGCCGCGCGCCCAAAGCGGCGTTGTTCTTCACCAGCGCGATGTTGGCCGCAAGGCTCCGGCCGCCCGAAAGCCCGTTGATGCGGGCGAGCAGGAAGGGCGTCAGCTCCTTGCGCGAGATGCCCTTGCGCGCGGCTTCCGCCACCGCATCCGCGATCGCCCCGTCGATGAAGGCGGGGTCGAGCGCATCGGCCTGCGGGATCGGGTTGGCCACCAGCACGCCGGTCCGTGTGCCCAGCGCGAAATGCAATGCCACGGCGCGCGCCAGCGGCTCCACCGCGTCGAAGCGATGGTCGGCCTTGAGGCCGCTCGAGCGCGTGTAGAAGGCCGGGAAGTCGCCCGTGCCGAAGGCGTAGACCGGCACGCGCTGCGTCTCCAGCACTTCCAGCGTCTTGCCGATATCGAGGATCGATTTTACGCCCGCGCAGACCACCGCGACCTCGGTGCGGCCGAGCTCGGTCAGGTCGGCCGACACGTCGAACGTCTCCTCGGCGCCGCGGTGCACGCCTCCGACGCCGCCGGTGGCGAACACCCTGATGCCGGCCATCGCCGCGACCAGCATCGTCGCCGACACCGTGGTGCCGGCGCTGCCCTCGCGCGCCAGCGCCGCCGCGAGGTCGCGGCCCGACGCCTTGACCACGTCCTTCGCCTGCCCCAGCGCGCCGAGCTCGCGCGCGTTGAGGCCGACGCGGATGCGCCCGTTCAGCACCGCGATCGTCGCCGGCACGGCGCCGTTGTCGCGCACCACCTGCTCCACGCCGCGCGCCGTCTCGACATTCTGCGGCCACGGCATGCCGTGGGTGATGATGGTCGATTCCAGCGCCACGACCGGCTCGCGGGCGGCCAGCGCGTCGGCAACTTCCGGCTCCACGTCGAGCAGCCGCTGGATTTCGGGGGCGAGGGGTTTGGGGCCGGTGCTCATCTCGTCATCCTATCGCGGGCGGTTTCGAGCAGAGCCGGCGTCAGGTCCGGGCGCACGCTCGCCGTGCTTTCGATGGTCAGCGCCGCCAGCAGCGCTCCCGTTTGCGTCGCCTCGCCAATAGCGCGTCCCGCCAGAAGTGCAAACAGCGTGCCGGCGATCATCGAATCGCCCGCCCCGGTGATATCCACCGGCGTCGCCGCCGCCACCGGCAGGCTCAGCGTGCCCTCCGCGTCGGCCACGACGTAGCCGCGCGCGCCCTCGGTGATCACCACCGCCCCGGCGCCGCGCCCGCGCAGCGCCGCCGCGGCCTCGTCCTTGCCCGCCGCCGCATTGCCCAGCAGCGCGCGCGCCTCGTCGAGATTGGTGAACAGCACGGCGACGCCCGTCAGGTCGCGCGGCAGCTTCACGGCCTTGGGCGTCGACACAGTGTCGACCGCGAGGCGGAAGCCGAAGCGCCGGGCCAGCGCCACCAGCCAGGCGAGCGTTTCGGCCGGCGGGTTGCAGTCGGCGAAGACCCAGCCCTCCGCGCCGGGCGGCGACCATGCGGCCTCCAGCCGCTGCGGCGTCAGATCGTCGAAGATCGACATGTCGGCGAGCCCCAGCGCCAGCTCGTTGCGCGGGTCGAGCACGGCGACATATTCGGCCGTGGCGCGCCCGGGCAGGACGAGCATGCCGGAGACGTCCGCGCCCAGCGCCTCCAGCCCCGCGCGCAGCGTGCGGCCGGCCTCGTCGTCGCCCACCACCGAGACGAAGGCGACGTCCGCACCCAGCCGGGCAAGGTTCTCTGCGACGTTGCGGGCGACCCCGCCATGGCTGGTCATGCCGTCGACCGGGTTCGAGGTCGCGGCCACCAACTCGCCGCGCGCCCTGTACTTGCGGTCCAGCACCGCGCCGCCGACGCAGACGATGCGCATGTCGCTCTCCTGCCTGCCGGCTAAGCCGCCGTCAGCGCGTCGAGCTCGGCAAGCTCCTCCGCCGACAGGTCCCAGCCGCAGGCGGCCGCGTTGGCGACGACCTGCTGCGGCTTCGTCGCGCCGGCGATGACGCTGCCGACCTCGGGCTTCGCCGCCAGCCAGGCGAAAGCCAGCTCCAGCAGCGTGTGGCCGCGCGCCTCGGCGAAGCCGATCAGCGCTTCCACCTTTTCCAGCGGCGCCGCCTTCATTCGGTGCGACCAGCGGTCGGCCGACAGGCGCGAGCCCGCCGGGGCGGCCGCGCCCTTGCGGTACTTGCCAGTCAGCAGGCCGTTGGCGAGCGGGAAATAGGGCAGCAGCGACACGCCGGTCGCGCGCAGCGCCGGCAGCAGCGCCTGCTCGGCCCCGCGCGCCAGAAGGCTCAGTTCCGCCTGCGTCGACACGAACGTCGCCAGCCCGTTGTGCCGCGAGGTCCACACCCCGTCGACGAGCTGCCACGCCGGCAGGTTGGAGCAGCCGATGTAGCGCACCTTGCCCTGCCGCACGAGGTCGTCCATCGCCCGCAACGTCTCCTCGATCGGCGTGCGCGGATCGGGGAAATGATACTGGTAGAGGTCGATCCAGTCGGTCTTCAGCCGCCGCAGCGAGTCCTCCACCGCGGCCATGACGTAGCGGCGCGAGCCGGAATAGCGGCTGTCCTTGTCGCGGTTCATCGGCGAGGCGAATTTCGTCGCCAGCACGATGTCCTTGCGGTGCGCGCCCAGCGTCTCGCCGAGCGCGATCTCCGAGCCGCCGTCGAAGCCGTAGGAATCGGCCGTGTCGAACAGGGTGATGCCGGCGTCCAGCGCGGCATGGACCACGGCGCGCACGCCCTCCATGTCCAGCCCTTCCTTCCAGCCGCCGAAATTGTTGCAGCCAAGGCCGACGAGCGACACTTCGAGGCCGGATCTGCCGAGCAGGCGGTATTTCATGGGACGTCTCCGATTGTCAGCGTTGCGACCCATGACGCCTGCGCGCGCCGCGCGCAAGCCTCGTCGCGATCAGCCGGTCCCGTCGGGCAGCGAGGCCCGGTGCGCCGCGCGGTGCCTTGCGAAGGCCGCGGCGTCGCCGCCGGCGAGCTTCGCCACGAAACGCGGCAAGTCGTCCGGCAGGGCGTCGCCGCGCCAGGCGACCTGCTGGTCGCAGCGCGCCAGCACCAGCCGATGCCGGATCGCGGCAGGCGCCGGCGCGTCGAGCAGCGTCAGCGGCACGCCCGCCGCCCGCGCCGCCTCGGTCAGCGGCGCCACGTCCGCCGCCGGGTCGAAGCGCAGCAGCGTGTAGTCGTCGCCGAGATGGTCGTACACCGGCCGTCCGTCTGCGAAGCGGAAGAAGGGCAGGCGTGCGCCGGGCGCGGCGGACGGCGTGTAGCGGCCGAGCGAATAGGCGGGCGCCGCCTCGCCATCATAGGAGATGAGCGGCGAATTGTCGTAGAAATAGGCGAAGTTCAGCCCCTCGCAGCAATATTGCGGCGTGTTCTGCTCCACCAGATAGCGGCCCAGCGCCGCCCGCGCCGCGTCGCCCTGCGGCCCCTGCTCGTCGAGTTCCGGGCCGTAGGCGGCGCGGTCCTTCGCAAGCTGCTGGCCGAGCCCGCCGACGAAGCGCGACAACTGGTCGGTGATCGGATGCCGCTCCAGCTCGTAAGTGTCCAGCATGTCCGGCGCGCCCCAGCCGTTCAGCACCGCGCCGAGCATGAAGGTGAGGTTGGTCACGTCGGCGATGCCGGCATTCATGCCGTAGCCGGCGACCGGGATCCAGATATGGGCGGCGTCGCCCGCGATGAACACGCGGCCGTCGCGGAACCGCTCCGCCACCAGCCGGCGCGCGATCCAGTCCTCCTTGCCCAGCACCGTGTAGTCGAAATCCGCGCCGACGCCGAGCACGTCGCGGATGGCGCGGTCGCGGTCGACGGCGTCGAACTCCGTCTCGCCGGGCTTCAGATGGCAGTGGACCAGCCACTGATCCCTGCCGTCGATCGCCACCGCGTTGCCGGTGCGGCGCGGATTGACGGCGTGGTTCATCCAGCCGGGCCGGCGCCCGCCCATCAGCGCCAGCAGCGAGGGCGCGCTGATGTGGGTGGACAGATAGCGCGCGATCTCGGCATTGCCGGTCAGCCGGATGCCGAGCGCCTTGCGCACGCCCGAGCGGCCGCCGTCGGCTGCGATCATGTAGCGGGCGCGGACGGTGCGGCGCGCGCCGTCGTCCAGCCCGACGATCCTGCCGGTCACGCCGTCCGCGTCCTGCTCGAAGCTTTCGAGCCGCGTGCGGTTGAGGATCGTCACGCCCGGCTGCGCCGCCGCATGGGCGAACAGCACCGGCTCCAGATAGATCTGGTTGATGCGGTGCGGCGGCTCCACGGTCGGCCAACCGGAATCGGGGAAATGCTCCGAGGGCGGCAGCGCCCGCTCGGCGCGCGAGGGGATCGGGATGCGGCCGATCTCCTGCCCGGTCGCCGTGGTCAGGAACACCACGTCGTTGGGATAGTCGTCGGGCAGCCCGGTGGCCCGCACCGCCTCCGCCACGCCCAGCCGGCGGAAGATCTCCATCGACCGCGCCGCGACATGGTTGCACTTCACCGGCGGCGGCTCGCCGACATGGCGGGTCTCGACCACCGTCGCCGCGATGCCGCGCCGCGACAAATCCATCGCCGCGACGAGGCCGACAGGCCCCGCGCCGACGATCAGCACGGGCGTCTCCATGTCGTGCATCAGGCACCGTCCGGCCTGCCCGCCGCTTCTATTCCGGGCGCGGGCGCTATCCTGAACACGCGCTCGGCATTGCCGTGGTAGATCTTCGCCCGCACGTCGTCGGGAATGTCGACGCCGTCCATGAACTCCACCGACAGCCTCGCCTCCTGGTACGGATAGTCGATGGCGAACATGATGTTGTCCGGCCCCAGCACTTCGAGGCAGAATTTCAGCGTCGGCGCCCAGTCCATGCCGCTGGTGGTGATCGTCAGGTTCTCGCGGATGTAGTCCGACGGCAGCTTCTTCAGCGGCGGCCGGCGCCCGCCGTTCCTGTGCCAGTAGTCGAGCCGCCACATCCAGTAGGGGATGCCCTCGCCCATATGGCCGAGCACGATCTTCAGGTTGGGGAAATCGTCGAAGGCGCCGCAATACATGATCCTGAGCAGGTGCAGCGCCGCATCCGACTGAAACCCCCAATGGCCCGATTCGAGCGCGTATTTCACCGCGAGGTCGGCCATCGGCTTGGGCGGCACGCGCGGGTGGATGTAGATCGCGGCGTCGAGGCCGGCGGCCGTCTCCAGGATCGGCCGGTATTTCGGCTCGTCCAGATATTCGCCGTTGGTGTGCGAGTTGAGCACGAAGCCGTTGAGCCCGAGCTTCGTGATCGCGCGCTCCATCTCGCGCGCCGCGCGCTTCGGGTCCTGCGGGGCAAAACTCGCCAGCCCGGCATAGCGGCCCGGGTGCCGCGCCTTGATTTCGGCCAGCCGGTCGTTGGCGACTTCCGCGATGTCGCCCGCCAGCCCCGCCTCGAACATCTGCACGCCCGGCGAGGTCAGCGACAAAAGCTGCATGCCGACGCCCAGCTCGTCCATGGTGCGCAGGCGCTGGCGATCGACGTCCATGAGGTTGTCGACGAAGGCCGGCCGCGAATTGCCGAGGAAGTGCCGCCACATGGCAAGGTCCGGCTCGTCCGAGCCGGCATTGGCCAGCGCGCGGATCGCCTCGTAATGCTCGGGAATCGAGAACGCCTCCTCGGTCGCGATGCGGCGCATCGGGGCTTTTGCCTCCCCGCTCGTCGGGGCTGTTTCGGTCAACGCAATCCTCCCGTGCATGGACGTCCGCCGGTCGCGCCCGCACGCTTGCGGCTGGCGCCCGCCGCCGCGATGGGATAACACATCACGGAACAAGATAACATATTAACTTTCGGGAGAGCGGCATGGGACCGGACGGCATCAGGCGCATCGCGGTGGAGGAGGCTTTCGCGGTTCCCGAGCAACTGGACGAGCTGGCCCGGCTGGCGGAAACAAGCATCGAGTACCACCCGGACCTTGCTCTGGCGAAGCGCCAGAGCGGCGGCGGCGAGATGACCACCGCGCTGCTCGACCTCGAAGGCGAGCGCCTGCGGCTGATGGACGAGGCCCGCCTCGACATGGCGCTGCTGCTGCTCACCGCGCCCGGCCTCCAGCTCTTCCAGCCGTCCTTCGCCGCGGGCATGGCGGTGCGCATCAACGACTTGCTGGCGGCGCTGGTGGCGCGCCACCCGAGCCGCTTCGCGGCGCTGGCCGCTGTCGCTCCGCAGGCCCCCAAGGAGACGGCGCGCGAGATCGAGCGCGCCATGACCACGCTCGGCCATCGCGGCATCGTCATCAACTCGCACACCGACGGCGAATATCTCGACGAGGACAAGTACCTGCCCATCCTCGAAGCGGCCGAGGCGTTCGGCGCGCCGGTCTATATCCATCCCCGCGCGTTCACCCCGGCCATCGCGCAGGCATACCGCAAAAATGGGCTGGAGCACGCCATCTGGGGCTTTCAGGCCGAGACCGGCCTGCACGGGCTGCGCCTGATCACCTCCGGCGTCTTCGACCGCTTCCCGAAGCTGAAGATCGTGCTCGGCCACGCCGGCGAGGGCCTGCCCTTCTGGATGGAGCGCATCGACTACATGCACGCCAAGCCGCGCGGCCGGCCCGAGCTCGCCAGGACGCCGAGCCAGTATCTGCGCGAGAATTTCTGGTACACCACGTCGGGCATGAACTGGCACCGCTCGGTGCGCTTCCTGGTCGACGCGATGGGCGCCGACCGGGTGATGTTCGCCGCCGACTATCCGTACCAGCACATGCACGAGGAGGTCGCGCTGATGGACACGGCCCCGCTGACGCGCGACGAGCTGCGGCAGGTCTATGCCGGGACGGCGCAGACGGTGTTCGGGATGTAGCCTTCGGCGCTACGCCGTGAACTTCGGGTCGAGCCAGTCCCTGAGCGCGTCGCCGAACAGGTTGAAGGCGATCACCGCGATCGAGATCGCCAGCCCGGGGAAGATGATGAGCCACGGGGCGGAGAGGAAATAGTCCGTCGCGTTGCCGGACAGCATCAGCCCCCATGCCGGCGTCGGCTCGACCACGCCCAGCCCGAGGAAGGACAGCGACGCCTCCAGCAGGATCGCCTGCGCGATATAGGCCGTCGCCATGATCAGGAAGGGCGCGACGAGGTTGGGCGCCATGTGGCGCAGGATGATGCGCGTGTGCGAGTAGCCGGCGACGCGGGCCGCGTCGATATAGGCCATGGCGCGCACCGACAGCGCCGAGGCGCGGATGACGCGCGCCACCTGCGGCACGATGGGGATGGCGATCGCCAGCACCAGTCCCATGTCGATGCCGAACAGCATCCTGCGGCCGAGGACGGCGGCGATCACCAGCGCCAGCACCACCAGCGGGAAGGACAGCAGGAGATCGACGACGCGCTGGATCACCGCGTCGATGCGCCCGCCGAAATAGGCCGACGCCGCGCCGATCAGGGCGCCGATGGTGCAGCCGATCAGCGATGCCGAGATGCCGATGACCAGCGCCGTGCGCGCGCCGTGGACCAGCCGCGAGAACACGTCGCGGCCGAACGTGTCGGTGCCGGCCAGATGCGCCCATGAGGGCGGCGTCAGGATCGCCATGAAATCGGTATCGAGCGGGTGGTAGGGCGCCACCCAGCCGGCGAAGATGCTGGCGAGCAGCATCAGCAGGATCACCAGCAGGCTCGCCGCGCCCACCGGCTGCTGGCGGACGAAGCCGGCAAGGCCGGCAAGAAGGCTCCCGCGGCGGCGGGCAAGCGGTGCGGCGGCGGTGTCGGTCATCGCCCCCTCCTACCGGTAGCGCACGCGCGGGTCGATCGCGCCGTAGAGCAGGTCGACCACGAGATTGGCGATCACGTAGATGGCGGCGAACATCATCACCATGCCCTGGATCATGGTGTAGTCGTTGTTCTTGATCGCCTGGATGAACAGCTTTCCCAATCCGTTCAGGTTGAAGACCTGCTCGGTGACGACCAGCCCGCCGATGAGGAAGGCGAATTCGAGCCCCACCACTGTGATCGCCGGCAGCAGCGCGTTGGACAGCGCGTGCAGGCCGATCACCCGGCGCTCCGACGCTCCCTTGGCGCGGGCGGTGCGGATATAGTCCTCGCCGAGGATCTCCAGCAGCGACGAGCGGATCAGGCGCGCCAGCACCGAGGCGAAGCGGTAGCCCACCACCATGGCCGGCCAGATCAATTGCGACAGGTTGGCGACCGGGTCCTTCCAGAACGGCGTGTAGGTGAGCGGCGGCAGCCAGTTGAAGAACCAGAGCAGCCCCATCAGCAGCAGCAGCCCCACCCAGAAGGTCGGCAGCGCCAACCCGCCCATGGTGATCAGCCGCATCGCATAGTCGACCCACGTCCCCCGCCACAGCGCCGACACCGTGCCCAGCGGCACCGCCACCGCGACCGCGAACAGCGTCGCCAGCAGCGCCGTCTGCAAGGTCAGCGGGAACCGCCCGGCGATCTCCTGGATCACCGGCCTGCCGGTCCACATCGAATTGCCGAGGTCGAAGGTCGCGAGCCCCACCATCCAGTTGACGAACTGCGTGCCGAGCGGCTGGTCGAGGCCGAGGCGCTTGCGCTCGGCCTCGATCGCCTCGACCGAGACGATGGCGCCGTCGCCGCGCATCTTCACCTCGACGATGTCGCCGGGCACCACGCGCAGGATGAAGAAGGTGATGACGGCGACGCCGAGCAGCGTCGGGATCATCATGAGGATGCGTCTGACGACGTAGCCCAGCATGGTCAGACCCTGATGCAGGCGGCGAAATGGCCGGCCTTCTTGGCTTCCAGCGGCGGGATCACCTCGGCGCACTCCTTCGTCGCCATCGGGCAGCGCGTATGGAAGACGCAGCCCGCCGGCGGGTTCACCGGGCTCGGCAGGTCGCCCTTGATCAGCCGCGGCGCGCGCTGCTTTTCCACCACCGGGTCGGGCACGGGCGCGGCGTCCAGCAGCAGCTTCGTATAGGGATGCAGCGGGTCGGCGTAGAGCGCGTCGCGGTCGGCCAGCTCCATGATGCGGCCGAGATACATCACCGCGACGCGGTTGGAGATGTGGCGCACCACGGCAAGGTCGTGGGCGATGAACAGGAAGGTCAGCCCCAGCCGCTTCTGGAGATCCTCCAGCAGGTTGATGATCTGCCCCTGGATCGACACGTCGAGCGCCGACACCGCCTCG
>CAZVTK010000013.1:0-11335 GCA_964629765.1 uncultured Mesorhizobium sp. | reverse complement strand
TGCCCGCGCTTGTCGTCTGGGGCGCGCACGACGCCTCCAGCGCCTCGTCGCAGACGATGAAGTCCGGCTCGATGGCCAGCGCCCGGGCGATGCCGACGCGCTGGCGCTGGCCGCCCGAGAGCTGGTGCGGGTAGCGGTCTATCATCTCGGGGCGCAGGCCCACCTGCCCCAGCAGCTCCTGCACGCGGGCGCGCTCGCCCTCGGCGCCCTTCGCCAGCCTGTAGACGCGCAGCGGCTCGCCGATGATCTGGCCGATGGTCATGCGCGGGTTGAGCGAGGAATAGGGGTCCTGAAAGATCACCTGTATCCTGCGGCGCAGATCCTTGCGCGCGTCGCCGCCCGCCGCCAGCAGGTCCGTGCCGGCAAAGCTGATCTGCCCGGCCGACGGTTCCTCCAGCCCGAGCAGCAGGCGGCCGACCGTCGTCTTGCCGCAGCCCGACTCGCCGACGAGCCCCAGCGTCTCGCCGCGCGCGATGTCGAACGACACGTCCTCGACCGCCTTGACCACGCCGGCCTTGCCGAACATGCCCCCGGCGACGGGGAAATGCTTGCGCAAATTCTTCACCGACAGCAGCGGCTCGCCGCGCGCCACGGCGGCCGCGCCGGCATCCTGCTCGCCGCTCCAGGCGAGCTCGCTGCGGGCGATCTCCTGCCAGCGGAAGCAGGCCGCGCGCGACTGAAGGTCGGTCTGCGCCAGCGGCGGCGTCTGCGCGCAAGCCTCGATCCTGAACGGGCAGCGCGGCGCGAAGCGGCAGCCTTCCGGCGCCCGGGCGAGGTTCGGCGGCAGGCCGTCGATGGTCTGGAGCCGGCCGGTGCGCGGCCGGTCGAGCCGCGGCACGGAGCGCAGCAGCCCCATCGTGTAGGGATGGCGCGGGCTGGCGAAGACCTGCGCGGCCGGCCCCTCCTCCACCAGCCGCGCCGCATACATCACCGCCACGCGGTCGGCGTAGCGCGCCACCACGCCGAGATTGTGGGTGATGACGATCAGGGCGATGCCGAGGTCGCGCGACAGGCTCTTCAGCAGCTCCAGGATCTGCGCCTGGATGGTCACGTCCAGCGCCGTCGTCGGCTCGTCGGCGATGATCAGCTTGGGGTTGCAGGCAAGGCCGATGGCGATCATCACGCGCTGGCGCATGCCGCCCGAGAACTGGTGCGGATACTGGCCCAGCCGCCGCTCGGGGTCGGGAATGCCGACCATGCGCATCAGCTCGACCGCCCGCTCGCGTGCCTTCTCCCTGGAGGCGCCGGCATGGATGCGCAGCGGCTCCATGATCTGGTAGCCGATCGTCAGGATCGGGTTCAGCGAGCTCATCGGCTCCTGGAAGATCATCGAGATCTTGCTGCCGCGCAGCTTGCGCATCTCGGCGTCCGACATGTCGCGCAGATCTCGCCCGTCGAACTCGATGCGGCCCGAGACCACGCGCGCGATCCGGCCCGGCAGGAGCCGCATGATCGACAGCGCCGAGACGGACTTGCCCGAGCCCGACTCGCCGACCACGGCGAGCGTCTCGCCCGGCGCGACGGAAACGTCGAGGCCGTCGACGGCGCGCAACCGGCCCGCCCCCGTCGTGAACTCCACCGCGAGCCCGTGGACGTCGAGCAGGGGCTTTCGGCGAGCCGCCGCCGAATCGGGCGCGCGGGCGTCGTCGGCCGTGCTGGTCAGCTGGCTGGAAATGGCTCGCGTCCTCCCATTTGCCGCCCTCGCCGGCCATGTTACACATGTGCCGGAGAAAGCCCACTCCCGCCGCGCCCGGAGGCGCGGCTGGTCATCCTCTCGGCAATCATTTAACCTATTAAGTATCTCAAGTCACTACCCCGTCCGCACGCCCGCACGCGGCCGAAAGTCGTTGTGCCGCGCCGTCCGCCATGTTACTTACCAAGTTAATCATCCTGACGCGGACGCTCCTCACGGGGCCGGGCGCGGCGGGCTGGAGGAGCATCGAAATCCTAAAATGTGGAGGAGAACCATGGCATTCCGGACATCATTGCGTCTCGGCCTGGCCGGCGTCGCCGCCGTGCTGATGTCGCAGACCGCGCTCGCGCAGGAAACGCCCAAGCAGGGCGGCATCCTGCGCCACGCCGTCGAGCAGGAGAGCAACACCTACGACTGCCATGCGACGGCGACGTCGTTCTCGCTTCAGGTCCTGGCGCCGCATTACAGCACGCTGCTGCGCTTCGACCCGATGGACTACACCAAGGTCGTCGGCGATCTGGCCGAGAGCTGGGAGCAATCGGCCGACGGCCTGACCTACACGTTCAAGCTGCGCCAGGGCGTCACCTTCCATGACGGCTCGACCTTCGATTCGGCCGACATCAAGGCCACGTTCGACCGCATCCGCCAGCCGCCGGAGGGCATCACCTCGTCGCGCCAGGGCCAGTGGCAGAACATCGACAAGATCGAGACGCCTGACGCCTCGACCGTCGTCTTCACGCTGAAGAACCCGAACCCGGCGCAGGAGCTCCTCTTCGCCAATCCGTGGAACTGCGTCTATTCCGCCGAGAAGCTCGCCGAGAACCCGAACTACCCGGCGACGGAAGTCATGGGCACCGGCCCGTTCGTCTTCGTCGAGAACGTCAAGGGCTCGCACTGGACCGCCAGGCGCAACGAGAATTATTTCATCGCGGGCCGCCCGCATCTCGACGGCATCCAGGCCAGCTTCATCAACGGCCCGGGCATCATCAACGCGCTGGCCGGCAACCAGGTCGACGCGGCGCTGTTCTCGGTCGTCGGCGAGGACCAGAACAAGCTCAAGGCGCTCAACCCGGACATGACGTTCCAGAACGGGCCGTTCACGATCACCAATTTCGTGACGTTCAACCTGACCAAGGCGCCGTTCAACGATGCGCGCGTGCGCAAGGCGCTCAACCTCGCCATCAGCCGCGTCGAGGGCCAGTCGGTGCTGCCGAAGATCTCGCCGCTCGACGGCTACGGCGCCATCCTGTTCCCGCGCGGCTCGATCGCCGAGCGCTCGCTCGACGACATGGCCAAGCTGCCGGGGCTCGGCTCCGACACCGAGGCGCAGCGCGCCGAGGCCCGCAAGCTGCTGGAGGAAGCCGGCGTCGCCGGCATGAAGTTCACCCTGCTGAACCGCAACCTGCGCCAGCCGTGGGAGCCGCTCGGCCTGTTCTTCCTCGACCAGTGGCGCAAGGTCGGCCTCGACGTCGACCAGATCGCCGCCGAGACGCCGCAATATTTCGCGGCTCTCCAGAGCAAGAACTACGACGTGTCGATCGACTTCAACAACACCGTGTCGGTCGACCCGAACGAGGTTCTGGTGAAGTTCCTGCCGGGCAGCCCGAACAATTATTCGGGCCTCGACGATCCGAAGATCCTCGAAATGTTCCAGGCGCAGATCAAGGCGAGCGGCGAGGAGCGCGCCAAGATCGTCAAGGACATCGAGGACTACTATCTCGATAACGCCTACCTGATCCCCGGCTTCGAATCGAAGCGCGGCGTGGCGCACCACAAGGACATGAAGGGCTGGCTCCTGCCGTCCTCGACCGTGCTGAACCTGCCGCTCGATACGGTCTGGCTCGACCGCTGACCGCGCCGGCATCCCGAAGGAAAAGGCCGCCCTCATGGCGGCCTTTTTCGTTGGGAGCACCGGCGTCGATGCTCCCTTCTCCCCTTGTGGGAGAAGGAGGGCTCCTTCGGCGCCCCTACAGCGCGAAAATCTTCCGCGCATTGTCCTCGCGGATCATCTTCGCCGTCTTCGCGTCGAGCGCGTCGACGCGGTGGAGCACGCCCTTCATGTCGCCGATGGTGTGGGGAAAATCCGAGCCGTACATCACCTTGTCGGCCCCGCCGACGTCGATGCACAGCTTCAGCGCCTCGATGCGGTAGGCGATGGCGTCGTACCAGATCTCGCGCAGATACTCGCTCGGCCGCCGCTCGATCTTCACGCGCGCCGCCTTCAACTGCTCGTGGATGCGGTCGAGACGGCCGGCGATATAGGGCAGCGTGCCGCCGGCATGGCTGGCTATGATCTTCAGCCGCCGGTGCCGGTCGAAGAAGCCGTCGAAGATCATGCGGCCGATTGCCAGCGTCGTGTCCATCATGAAGCCGACCGACGAGGCCAGCATGAATTCGTCGAGCGCCATCGCCGCGCTTCCCGGCGGCGTCGAGGGATGCACCAGCACCGGCAAGGCACGCTCGTCGATCGCCTTCCATACAGGCTCGAAGGCCGGCTCGGTCAGGTGGCGCTCATGCACGTTGGCGATCACCATGACGCCGACGGCGCCCGCCTTCACCGCCCGGTCGAGCTCGCGCACCGCGGCTCCGGGATATTCCCACGGCAGCGAGGCCATCCAGCGGATGCGGTCGGGATAACGCCGCTGACCCTCGGCCATCTCGTCGTTGACGAGCCGCGCGGCACGCGAGCTGATCGCCTCGTCGCCGAAATAGGCGTTGGGCGAGGTCAGCGACACGATGGCGATGTCGACGCCCGCCTCGTCCATGGCCCTGACGCGCAGATCGTAGTCGAAATGGGCCGGATGCGGCGTCAGGAACTGCGCGCCGTTGGAGAAGACGCATTCGCGCCCGTCCGGCCCGTGGCCGACGGAATATTGCGGGGCGCCGTGCCGGCGCAGAAGCTCCCACCATTCGCGGCCCAGCATGTGGGTGTGGACGTCGATCACGGTCATGCGTTCCTCCCTCCGGCGCCATGCCGGCGGCGCCTCATCCGGCCCGCCCGCCGGGGCGCGAAATTACTTAACGCATTAAGTTTCTGCGAACAATGGCGGAGGACGGGAGAGGGCCGCGCGTGCGTCCGGCGAAAACCGGCCTTGCCGAGCGACGATTTCGTGGCTTATGCGCTTGTTGGCGGCCGCATTCGCCAATATGGTCGGCCGATACTTTAAGCTTGGAGCTTTTTCACATGGCGAAGACCGCGCCGTTCAAATGGGACGACCCCTTCCTTCTGGAGGACCAGCTTTCCGAGGACGAGCGCGCGATCCGCGACGCGGCGGCGGCGTTTTCGGCCGACCGGCTGGCGACGCGGGTGGAGCGGGCCTATCTCGACGAGGCGACCGACCCGGCGATCTTCGCCGAGATGGGCGAGGCCGGCCTGCTCGGCGTGACGATACCGGAAGAGTATGGCGGCATCGGCGCCGGCTACGTCACCTACGGGCTGGTGGCGCGCGAGGTCGAGCGCATCGACAGCGGCTACCGCTCGATGATGAGCGTGCAGTCCTCGCTCGTCATGTTCCCGATCCACGAATACGGCTCGGAGGCGCAGCGCAAGAAGTACCTGCCGAAGCTCGCGTCCGGTGAGTGGATCGGCTGCTTCGGACTGACCGAGCCTGACGCCGGCTCCGACCCCGGCGGCATGAAGACGCGCGCCGAAAAGACGGCCGGCGGATACCGCCTCAACGGCTCGAAGATGTGGATCTCCAACGCGCCCATCGCCGACGTGTTCGTCGTCTGGGCCAAGGTGAAGGGGGAGGACGGCCCGGAGAAGAAGGGCGGGGACGTCATCCGCGGCTTCGTCCTCGACAAGGGCATGAAGGGCCTGTCCGCCCCGAAGATCGACGGCAAGCTCTCGCTGCGCGCCTCGATCACCGGCGAGATCGTCATGGACAATGTCGAGGTCGGCGAGGACGCGCTGCTGCCGAACGCCAAGGGCCTCGGCGGCCCGTTCGGCTGCCTCAACCGGGCCCGCTACGGCATCTCGTGGGGCGCGCTGGGCGCGGCCGAGGATTGCTGGCTGCGGGCGCGCCAGTACGGGCTGGACCGGAAGCAGTTCGGCAAGCCGCTGGCGGCCACCCAGCTCTACCAGAAGAAGCTCGCCGACATGCAGACCGACATCGCGCTGGGCTTGCAGGCGAGCCTGCGGGTGGGCCGGCTGATGGACGAGGGCAAGTTCGCGCCCGAGATGATCTCCATCGTCAAGCGCAACAATTGCGGCAAGGCGCTCGACATCGCGCGGCAGGCCCGCGACATGCATGGCGGCA
This sequence comes from uncultured Mesorhizobium sp., assembly GCA_964629765.1. GTDB lineage: Bacteria > Pseudomonadota > Alphaproteobacteria > Rhizobiales > Rhizobiaceae > RCIO01. Next base: position 5,383 of record CAZVTK010000013.1, on the reverse strand, counting down.
ACGGCATCCAGATCGGCTACCACGTCATGCGCCACGCGCAGAACCTGGAGACGGTCAACACCTATGAGGGCGCCCACGACGTGCACGCGCTGATCCTCGGAAGGGCCCAGACCGGCATTCAGGCGTTCTTCTGAGCGCGCGACGGTCACCTCCCCCTTGAGGGGAGGTCGGCGCGAAGCGCCGGGTGGGGTAACCTCCACCCGCGCGACGCTTCAAAAAACAACGCCGAGCACGGCCGCTCGTACCCCACCCGGCTCGCTGCGCGAGCCACCCTCCCCGCAAGGGGGAGGGAAGGCCAGGCGCCTACCCTATCGCGTAAGGCACCACGCCGCGCCGGTTGCGGTCGACGGCCAGCCGGCTCTTCAGCGGCGGCACGGCGCGCTGGGTGCAGGCGGGACGCTCGCAGATGCGGCAGGAAATGCCGATGGGCTCGAAGGCGGCGCGGCTCGTGACGTCCAGCCCGTCCGCATAGACGAAGTCCGCCGCATAGGAGATCTCGCAGCCCAGCGCGATGGCGTAGCGCGGCTGCCGCGCATTGAAGCCGCCGCCGCCCTTGGCGAGCTCCGTGGCCACGCACAGGTAGCGTGCGCCATCCGGCGTCTCGGCGAGCTGGCGGATGATGCGCCCCGGCGTTTCGAACGCCTGATGCACGTTCCACAGCGGGCAAGCCGCGCCGAAGCGGGCGAATTGCAGCTTGGCGGCGCTGTGGCGCTTGGTGATGTTGCCGGCCCGGTCGATGCGGGCGAAGAACGCCGGCACGCCCTTCATGCCCGGCCGCTGCAAGGTCGACAGGCGGTGCGCCACCTGCTCGACGCTGGCGCCGAAACGGGCGGCCAGCAGTTCGAGGTCGTGGCGCAGCTCCTTCGCGGCCGACAGGAAGGGCTGGTAGGGCAGCACCAGCGCCCCGGCGAAATAGTTCTGCAAGCCGATACGGCAGATCTCGGCGGCTTCCGCCGTGCGGAACTCGGCCCGTTGCAGCACGGCCGCGATTCCGGCCTCGGCCTCCAGCGCGGCGATCTGGAACGCCATCTGGAAGTTGCGCGTCGCAGCCGGCGCATAGGCGCCGAGAAAGAGCGCGCGCGAGACCGGCTCGAAGCGGCGCACGATCTCCTCGCCGGGTCCGGCCCGCAGCACGCGCACGCCATGCGCCTTTTCCAGATGCAGGCCGAGCGCCGTGCCCGCCTCGCGTCCGGGCAGGCCGAGGCGGGCAGCCAGCTTCTCGGCGGCAACGTCGAGCGCGTGGATGTAGTTGTCGACGAAGTGGAAGAAGTCGCGCACCTCCTCCCACGGGCTGGGCTCGCCGCCGCCGAGCCGGTCGTCCAGCCCGGCGAGCTGCTCGGAATTGCGCCTGTACGCCTGATGCGCGGCGATGAGCGCGTGGGCGAAGCCGGGCGCGTTCTGCGTGACGAGCTTCAGCTCCTGAAGGCTGGGCGACCAGGCGTCGAAGAGCGGGTCGGCCAGCGCTTCCGACAGCGCCGAGAGCAGCCGGTCGCCGTCGCCCTGCGCGATGGAGGCGATGTCGATCTGGAATTTTTCCGCCAGCGCCAGCAGCACGGCGGCGGAAACCGGGCGCTGGTTGTTCTCGATCTGGTTCAGATAGGAGGTCGAGATGCCCAGCCGCTCGGCGAAGGCGGCCTGCGTGGCCTTGCTCGCCTCGCGCATCTCGCGCACCTTGCGGCCGATGAAGAGCTTTCCCGTCGCCATGCCCGGCCTGTTCGCAAGTTTGCAATTCGCAGAATGCAGATTTGTACATTATGCATGGCTGCGCGATCAAAGCTTTTCTCTTGACGCGGCAGGCGCTAACGCGCCCGAATTCCGGTCGAGCCGGGCCGGGGGCTGGGGGAGTTGCATGACCATCGATCTTTCGCGGAGCGCCGCACGATGAGCCGCGCGGTGCTGGAGCAACTGGAGGCGCGGCGCGCGCAGGCCCGGCTCGGCGGCGGGCAGAAGCGCATCGACGCGCAGCACGCCAAGGGCAAGCTGACCGCGCGCGAGCGCATCGACATCCTGCTCGACGAGGGCTCCTTCGAGGAATTCGACATGTATGTCGCCCACCGGGCGACGGATTTCGGCATGGCCGGCCAGAAATATCCGGGCGACGGCGTGGTGACCGGCTGGGGCACGATCAACGGCCGGCAGGTCTACGTGTTCTCCCAGGATTTCACCGTGCTGGGCGGCTCGCTGTCGGAAACCCATGCGCAAAAGATCGGCAAGATCATGCAGATGGCAATGCGCAACGGCGCGCCAGTGATTGGTCTCAACGACAGTGGAGGGGCGCGCATCCAGGAGGGCGTGGCCTCGCTCGCCGGCTATGCCGACGTTTTTAAGCTCAACGCGGATGCCAGCGGCGTCGTCCCGCAGATCAGCGTGATCATGGGCCCCTGCGCCGGCGGCGCGGTCTATTCGCCGGCCATGACCGATTTCATCTTCATGGTGCGCGATTCGTCCTACATGTTCGTGACCGGGCCGGACGTGGTGAAGACCGTCACCAACGAGATCGTGACGGCCGAGGAACTGGGCGGCGCCGGCACGCACACGAAAAAGTCCTCGGTTGCCGACGGCGCCTACGACAACGACGTGGAAGCGCTGGAGGCGGTGCGCGAGCTGTTCGACTTCCTGCCTTTGTCGAACCGCGAGAAGCCGCCCGTGCGGCCGTTCTACGACGACCCGGCGCGGCTGGAGATGCGCCTCGACAGCCTCATCCCCGACAGCGCGGCAAAACCCTACGACATGAAGGAGCTGATCCACGCGCTGGCCGACGAAGGCGAGTTCTTCGAGATCCAGGAAGCCTTCGCGAAGAACATCGTCACCGGCTTCATCCGCATGGAAGGGCAGACCATCGGCGTCGTCGCCAACCAGCCGATGGTGCTGGCCGGCTGCCTCGACATCGATTCCTCGCGCAAGGCGGCGCGCTTCGTGCGCTTCTGCGACGCCTTCAACGTGCCGCTGCTCACGCTGGTCGACGTTCCGGGTTTTCTGCCGGGCACGGCGCAGGAGTACGGAGGCGTCATCAAGCACGGGGCGAAGCTGCTGTTCGCCTATGCGCAGGCGACCGTGCCGATGGTCACGCTCATCACACGCAAAGCCTATGGCGGCGCCTATGACGTGATGGCGTCGAAGCATATCGGCGCCGACGTCAACTATGCCTGGCCGACCGCCGAGATCGCCGTGATGGGCGCCAAGGGTGCCACCGAGATCCTCTACCGCTCCGAGCTGGGCGACGCGGAGAAGATCGCCGCGCGTACCAAGGAGTACGAGGAGAATTTCGCCAACCCGTTCAAGGCGGCCGAGCGCGGCTTCATCGACGAGGTGATCATGCCGCACTCCTCGCGCCGCCGCATCGCGCGCGCGTTTGCAGCGTTGCGCTCGAAAAAGCAGGATGCGCCGTGGAAGAAGCACGACACGATCCCGCTGTGAGGGCTTGAGATGCCGGTAATCCTTCGTTGGAACGGACACAGGTTCCTGTTCTACTCGAAGGAGATCGGCGAGCCCCCACATATCCATGTGCTGAAGGACGACAAGCAGTTGAAGATATGGCTGGCGGACATGCGGATTGCCAAGAACGTCGGCTTCGCTGCACACGAGGCCAAAGAGATCGTTCGGATAGCCACACAAAACAGGCAAAGATTCCTGGAGGCCTGGAATGACTACTTTGGAGATTGACGAGCGGCAGTTGCTCGTTTCCAGCGTCGAGGTGATGAACGACTTCATCGTCTTCAACATGGCAGACGGCCGGCGCATCGAGGCACCTCTGTGGTGGTATCCACGCCTTGCCGCCGCCTCGCCCGCGCAGCGTAAGAACTGGGAAATCTTGCCGTTCGGCGACGCGGTCGGCTGGGAGGAAATCGACGAATACATCAGCGCAAAGGCGCTCATCATCGGGGGTGCCGCGCCCGGCGCAGTTCCACCCGCTCAAGCGGCTGAGTAGGACATTATGACCGGCACGACAAAATTCCCGCCCGAGAAGAATTTTCCTGCCGGCTACGTGCCGCCGAAGGTGTGGAAGAACACCGCCTCCGGTGGCGCGTTCGCAGGCATCAACCGGCCGGTCGCGGGACCGACGCATGAGAAGGAGCTGCCGGTCGGCAAGCATCCGCTCCAGCTCCATTCGCTCGGCACGCCGAACGGCGTGAAGGTGACGATCATGCTGGAGGAGCTGCTGGCGGCGGGGCATCCGGGCGCCGAGTACGACGCCTGGCTGATCGACATCGGCAAGGGCGACCAGTTCGGCTCGGGCTTCGTCGAGGTCAACCCGAATTCCAAGATCCCGGCGCTGCTGGACCGCGCGCCGAAGGGCGGCGGCGCGCCGATCCGCGTGTTCGAATCCGCATCGATCCTCGTCTATCTGGCGGAAAAATTCGGCGCCTTCCTGCCGACCGAGCTCCGCGCCCGCACCGAGACGCTCAACTGGCTGTTCTGGCAGATGGGCGCCGCGCCCTTCCTCGGCGGCGGCTTCGGCCATTTCTACGCCTATGCGCCGATGAAGATCGAATACGCCATCAACCGCTACGCCATGGAGGTGAAGCGGCAGATGGACGTGCTCGACCGCCACCTCGCAAACCACGAGTTCATGGCCGGCGCCGAATACACGATCGCCGACATGGCGATCTGGCCCTGGTACGGGCGGCTGGCATTGAACAAGTCCTACGAGGACGCCGGCACGTTCCTGTCGGCGCACGAATACGAGCACGTGCAGCGCTGGACGAAGCTGGTGGGGACGCGCCGCGCGGTGCAGCGCGGCGCGATGGTCAACGTCCGCTCGGGCGACCCGTCGCGGCAGCTCCACGAACGCCACGACGCCTCGGACTTCGAGACGAAGACGCAGGACAAGATCGCGAAAGCCTGATGATCAAGAAAATCCTCATCGCCAATCGCGGCGAGATCGCCTGCCGCGTCATCAAGACCGCGAGGAAGCTCGGCATCGCGACGGTCGCGGTCTATTCCGACGCGGACCGGGACGCGCTGCATGTGCGCATGGCCGACGAGGCGGTGCATATCGGCCCGGCGCCGTCGAACCAGTCCTATATCGTGATCGAGAAGATTCTCGACGCGATCAGGGAAACCGGCGCGGACGCGGTGCATCCCGGCTACGGCTTTCTCTCCGAGAACGCGAAGTTCGCCGAGGCGCTGAGAGCGGCGAACGTCACCTTCATCGGCCCGCCGGTGAAGGCGATCGAGGCGATGGGCGACAAGATCACGTCCAAGAAGATCGCGGCGGCGGCAGGCGTCAACACCGTGCCCGGCCATATGGGCCTGATCGAGGACGCCGAGGAAGCCGCGCGGATCTCGGCCGGGATCGGCTATCCGGTGATGATCAAGGCGTCGGCGCCACCGGTTCATAGGCCTCGAAGTCGGCGACGGAAAGCGTGCCGCCACGGGAGAG
>CAZVTK010000012.1:41849-52764 GCA_964629765.1 uncultured Mesorhizobium sp. | reverse complement strand
GGGTCCGAAGGACGGGCCGAGACAAGTGGCTCGGGCCAGGCAGTCCGGCAGGACAAAGGGGGGTGCGCGGGCGCGCCGTCGTCAAAGGCGATACCCCATGAAAATCATCTCCGTCGCCTCCGAGACCGTGCCGCTGGTCAAGACCGGCGGGCTGGCCGACGTGGTGGGCGCGCTGCCCGCCGCGCTGGCGCCGCACGGCGTCGCGATGCGCGTGCTGCTGCCGGGCTATCCGGCCGTCATCGCGGCGGCGCGCGAGGGGGAGGCGGTGCATCGCTATGCCGAGCTGTTCGGCGGGCCGGCGGCGATCTTCGCGTGTCAGGCGGCGGGGCTGGAGCTGTTCGTGCTCGACGCGCCGCATCTCTACGACCGGCCGGGCGGGCCCTACGGTCCGGCCGGCGGCGGCGACTGGCCCGACAACTGGCGCCGCTATGCCGCGCTGGGCCGGGCGGCCGCCGACATCGGCGCGGGCGCGGCCGGAAGCTGGCGGCCGGACGCGCTGCATGCGCATGACTGGCAGGCCGGCATGGCGCCGGCCTATCTGCGCTATGCTGCACCGGGACAGTCCGTCCCGAGCGTCATGACCGTGCACAACCTCGCCTTTCAGGGGCAGTTCGCGGCGTCCATATTCCCCGAGCTCGCGCTGCCCGACGAGGCGATGTCGCTCGACGGCGTCGAATATTACGGCGGCGTCGGCTTCCTCAAGGCGGGTCTGCAATCGGCGGCGGCCATCACAACGGTCAGCCCGACCTATGCGCGCGAGATCATGACGCCCGCCTTCGGCATGGGCCTGGATGGGCTCCTGCGGCTGCGCGCGGCCGACGTGCACGGCATCCTCAACGGGATCGACGTCGCGGCGTGGGACCCGGCCACGGATGCCGAGCTCGCCGCCACCTTCGCGCCGGCGACGCCGAAAAGGCGCGAGGCCAACCGCCGCGCGGTGGTGGAGCGCTTCGGCATCACCGACACGGACGGGCCGCTGGTCTGCGTCATCAGCCGCCTGACCTGGCAGAAGGGCGTGGACCTGCTCGCCGCCGAGTTCGACGCGCTGATCGGCGCGGGGCTGCGGATCGCCGTCCTCGGCTCGGGCGACGCCGCGCTCCAGGGCGCGCTGCTGGCCGCAGCCGCGCGCCATCGCGGCCGGGCGGGCGTGGTGATCGGCTATGACGAGGGCCTGTCGCACCTGATGCAGGGCGGCTGCGACGCGATCCTGATCCCGTCGCGCTTCGAGCCCTGCGGGCTCACCCAGCTCTACGGCCTGCGCTATGGCTGCGTGCCGCTGGTGGCGCGCACGGGCGGGCTGGCCGACACGGTGGTCGACGCCAACGAGGCCGCGCTGGGCCTCGGCGTCGCGACCGGCATCGTCTTCGAGCCCGACAGCGGCGCGGCGCTGGTGGCGGCGGCGCGCCGCGCCGCGGCCCTGTTCGCCGACCGCAAGGCGTGGGCCGCCATGCAGAAAACGGGGATGCGCTGCGACGTTTCGTGGGAGCGCAGCGCCCTGAAATATGCCAACCTTTATCGGGCGCTGGTGACGAAAGGGAACTGAACCGATGGCCGTGACGATCGCGACCAAGCCCTATGCCGACCAGAGGCCCGGCACGTCCGGCCTGCGCAAGAAGGTGCCGGTGTTCCGGCAGGAGAACTACGCCGAGAATTTCATCCAGTCGGTCTTCGATTCGCTGGAGGGCTATGCCGGCAAGGCGCTGGTGATCGGCGGCGACGGGCGCTTCTACAACCGCGAGGTGATCCAGACGGCGATCCGCATGGCCGCGGCCAACGGCTTCGGCAAGGTGATCGTCGGGCGCGGCGGCATCCTGTCGACGCCCGCCGCGTCCCATGTCATCCGCAAGTATGGCGCCTTCGGCGGGCTCATCCTGTCGGCCAGCCACAATCCCGGCGGGCCGAACGAGGATTTCGGCATCAAGTACAATATCGGCAATGGCGGCCCGGCGCCCGAGAAGGTTACCGAAGCCGTTTTCGCGCGCACGAAGGTGATCGACCGCTACCTGACGCTCGACGCGCCCGATATCGCGCTCGACCGTATCGGCGCGCAGGAGGTCGGCGGCATGGCGGTCGAGGTGATCGACCCCGTGGCCGACTACGCGGCGCTGATGGAGAGCCTGTTCGACTTCGACGCGATCCGCCGCATGTTCGAGGGCGGCTTCCGCATGGTGTTCGACGCCATGCACGCCGTCACCGGCCCCTATGCGAAGGAGATCCTGGAGAACCGGCTGGGTGCGCCGGCCGGCACCGCGCGCAACGCCGTGCCGCTGCCCGATTTCGGCGGTCACCATCCCGACCCGAACCTCGTCCATGCGAAGGATCTGTACGAGCTGATGATGTCGCCCAACGCGCCGGATTTCGGCGCGGCGTCCGACGGCGACGGCGACCGCAACCTCATCATCGGCCGCGACATCTTCGTCACGCCGTCGGATTCACTGGCTTTGCTCGCCGCCAACGCCCATCTGGCCCCCGGCTACCGCAACGGCCTCAAGGGCATCGCCCGCTCCATGCCGACCAGCGCCGCCGCCGACCGCGTCGCCGCGCGGCTGCGCATCGGCCTCTACGAGACGCCGACGGGCTGGAAATTCTTCGGCAACCTGCTCGACGCCGGCATGGCGACCATCTGCGGCGAGGAAAGCGCCGGCACCGGCTCGGACCATGTGCGCGAGAAGGACGGGCTGTGGGCCGTGCTTTTGTGGCTCAACGTGCTCGCCGCGCGCCGGCAGAGCGTCAAGGACATCGTCACCTCGCACTGGCGCGAGTTCGGCCGCAACTACTATACGCGCCACGACTACGAGGAGGTCGACACCGAAGCGGCTAACGGGCTGATGGAAAACCTGCGCAGCAAGCTCGGCGTGCTGCCGGGCCTGAAGTTCGGCGGGCTGGCGGTCGAGGCGGCGGACGACTTCGCCTATCACGACCCGGTCGACGGCTCGGTGTCGCGAAACCAGGGCATACGCATCCTGTTCAGGGGCGGCTCGCGCGTCGTCTACCGCCTGTCGGGCACCGGCACCTCCGGCGCGACGCTGCGCGTCTATATCGAGCGCTACGAGCCCGACCCGGCGCGCCACGGCATCGACACGCAGGAAGCAGTGGCGCCGCTGATCCGCGCGGCAGACGAGATCGCCGGCATCGTCCAGCGCACCGGCCGCGAAACGCCGAGCGTCATCACCTGATGGCGGATCGCGGTGCAGCGGAGGCGGCGCCCCTCGGGGCGACCGCGATGGCCGGAGGCGTCCGCTTCGCCGTCTGGTCGGGCGAGGCATCCGCCGTCTGGGTGTCGCTGTTCGACGAGGACGGCGGCGAGGAAGCGGGCCGCATCCGCCTGACGCGGGGCGAGGGCGGCGTCCATTCCGGCTTCGTCGCCGGCCTGAAGCCCGGCGCGCGCTACGGCCTGCGCGCCGACGGCCCCTACGATCCCGATCGCGGTTTCTGGTTCGACCCGCAAAAGCTGCTGGTCGACCCTTACGCGGTGGCCATCGACCGGCCCTATGCCTGCGATCCGCGACTTGGGGACCGGCGCGGCGACGGCGCCGACACCGCGCCGCTGATGCCCAAGGCGATCGTGCCCGGCCGTACAGACGCGGCGGCGCGCGCCGCGCCGCGCTGGCGGGACGGCGGCTTCGTCTACGAGCTTTCGGTGCGCGCCTTTTCGATGCGGCACCCCGACGTCCCGCCCCGCCTGCGCGGCACCGTCGGCGCGCTCGCCCATCCCGCGGTGCTGGAGCACCTCACGCGCCTCGGTGTCGACGCGGTGGAGCTGATGCCCGTGACGGCGTGGATGGACGAGCGCCATCTGCCGCCGCTCGGCCTTTCCAATGCGTGGGGCTACAATCCCGTCACCTTCATGGCACTCGACCCGCGCCTTGCGCCCGGCGGCATCGCCGAGCTGCGCGAGGCGGTGGCGGCGCTGCACGGCGCGGGCATCGGGGTCATCCTCGACCTCGTCTTCAACCACACGGCCGAAAGCGACCGCTTCGGCCCGACGCTGTCGCTGCGCGGGCTGGACAACCGCGCCTATTATCGCCACGGCGAGGACGGGGCGCTGGTCAACGACACCGGCACCGGCAACACGCTCGACTGCGCGCATCCCGTGGCGCGCCGGCTGGTGCTCGATTCGCTGCGCCATTTCGTCCGCCATGCCGGCGTCGACGGCTTCCGCTTCGACCTCGCGCCGGTGCTCGCCCGCGCAGGCTCCGGCTTCGACGAAGGGGGCGGATTGATTGCCGGGATGACGGCGGACCCGCTGCTGGCCGACCGGGTGCTGATCGCCGAGCCGTGGGACATCGGCCCCGGCGGCTACCGGCTCGGCCATTTTCCCGCGCCCTTCCTCGAATGGAACGACCGCTTCCGCGACGATGTGCGCCGCTTCTGGCGCGGCGATCAAGGCAAGGTCGGCACGCTGGCGACACGGCTTGCCGGCTCGTCCGACGTGTTTGCGGCCGGCGCGACCCGCAGCGTCAATTTCGTCGCCGCCCATGACGGCATGAGCCTGCGCGACCTCGTCTCCTACGGGCGCAAGCACAACCTCGCCAATGGCGAACACAATCGCGACGGCCATGACGACGACATTTCTTGGAACAATGGCGACGAGGGCGACAGCAGCGATGCCGGCGTGCTGCATGCGCGCGCGCGGGACGTGCGGGCGCTGCTGGCTACGCTGTTTTGCGCGCGCGGCGCGGTCATGCTGACGGCCGGCGACGAGTTCGGCCGCACCCAGCGCGGCAACAACAATGCCTATGCGCAGGACAACGACATCACATGGCTGGACTGGCTAGGCCGCGACCGCGAGCTTGAAGCCTTCGTTGCCGGTCTCGCCGCCCTGCGGCGCGGCACGGCGCTGCTGACCGGCACGGCGCTGCTGACCGGCGAGGACGTCGCCTGGCTGACGCCGGCGGGCGAGCCCATGGAGGTGGCGGACTGGGAGGCGCCCGCCAACCGCGTGCTCGCCATGCACCTGCGCGGGGAGGGCCGCGAGCTGCTGGTCCTGATCAATGGCGGCGTCGACGAGCTGGTCTTCATGCTGCCCGGCGGCGCGTGGCGGCTGGAGGTGGCGAGCGCCACGGCCCGGCCGCTCGACGGCGGGCCGGTCGGGGTTCCCGCGCGCAGCGTGACGATCCTTACAGGCGTGGCCCCATGATCGAAGCGCCGGGTGGGGTGATGGAAAAGACGAAGAGAGATTCCGGCGAATGGTGGCGCGGCGCGGCCATCTACCAGATCTACCCGCGCTCCTTTCAGGACACGACCGGCGACGGCTCCGGCGACCTTGCCGGCATCACCCGGCGGCTGAAGCACGTCGCCGGCCTCGGCGTCGACGCGATCTGGATCTCGCCCTTCTTCCGCTCGCCCATGGCCGACATGGGCTACGACGTCTCGGACTATTGCGACGTCGATCCGATGTTCGGCTCGCTCGCCGATTTCGACGCCCTCGTGGCGGAGGCGCACCGGCTGGGCTTGAAGGTCATCATCGACCAGGTTCTGTCGCATTCGTCCGACCGGCATCCGTGGTTCATCGAAAGCCGAGCCAACCGCGACAATCCCAAGGCCGACTGGTACGTCTGGGCCGACCCGAAGCCGGACGGCGCGCCGCCCAACAACTGGATCTCCATCTTCGGCGGCCCGGCCTGGGAGTGGGACAGCGTCCGCCGGCAATATTACCTGCACAATTTCCTCGCCTCGCAGCCGGACCTGAATTTTCACAACCTCGACGTGCAGCAGGCGCTGCTGGAGACGGTGCGCTTCTGGCTGGAGCGCGGGGTCGACGGCTTCCGCCTCGACACGGTGAATTTTTACTTCCACGACCGTAGGCTGCGCCCCAACCCGCCGCTCAACAGGGAGCTGGGAGACTTCACCAACGCCAATCCCTACGAGTACCAGCACCATCTCCACGACAAGTCGCAGCCGGAGAATCTCGGCTTCCTGAGGAGGCTGCGCGCGCTGCTGGACGAGTATGGCGACCGGGCGACCGTCGGCGAGGTGGGCGACGGCGCGCGCTCGCTGAAGATCGTCGCCGACTACACGTCGGGCGGCGACAAGCTGAACATGTGCTACACCTTCGACCTGCTCGGGCCGGAGTTTTCGCCGCGCCATTTCGCCCGCTGCATCGAGGAGTTCGAGGCGGCGGTCGCCGACGGCTGGATCTGCTGGGCCTTCTCCAACCATGACGTGAACCGCCATGTCTCGCGCTGGACCCCGGCCGGCGCCGACCCGGCGCGCGTGGCGAAGCTGGCCGCGGCGCTGCTCGTCTCGCTGCGCGGCTCCATCTGCATCTATCAGGGCGAGGAGCTCGGCCTGCGGGAGGCCGACATCGCCTTCGAGGATCTGCGCGATCCCTACGGCATCCGCTTCTGGCCGGGCTTCAAGGGACGCGACGGGTGCCGCACGCCGATGCCGTGGGAGGGCGGGCGCAAGAATGCCGGTTTCTCGAAAGCGGGCAGGACATGGCTGCCGGTGCCGCCCGGCCATGCGGCGGACGCGGTCTCCGTCCAGCGCAGGGATCCGAACTCGGTGATGGCCGCCTACCGGGCCATGCTCGCCTTCCGCCGCGCGCTCCCCGTCCTCGTCGACGGTCCGGTCGAGGTGCTGGAGGCCGGCGAGTCCGTGCTGGTTCTGGCCCGCGGCGAGGGGGCGGGGCGGGTGCTCTGCGCCTTCAACCTTTCGACCCGGCCGGCGCGCTGGACGGTCCCGCGCGCGCTCGGCGCGCTGACCGTGCTGGAGGCGATCGACCTCGGCGCGTCGCTGCGGGCGCGGACCGTGAGCCTGCCGCCGCTGTCGGCCGCCTTCCTCGCCGCCGGCTGACCTACTGCACCAGGAGTTTATTGCACAAGGACGGGGCGGCCGCAGGTCGCGCCATGGACGCGGATGTCGGCCTCGCCGAGCGTCACGCCCAGCGTCGACAGCACCGTGACGAGCAGCCCGTCGACGGCCGGCGTCGCCGCCGCAAGCACGCCCGCGACGCTGCCCGTCAGCGCGGCGGGCAGGCCGAGGCCGAAGCCCGCCACCTCGGCATCGAGGCTGAGATTCGACAGCAGCGACGAGGTCAGCGAGCCGACGATGCCGGTGGTCGACACGCGCTTGACCGCGAGGCTGTCGATCTCGGCGCGGGAAAATTGCAGCGGCGTCCAGTTCGGGTTGGCCATGCGCACATGCGCGGCGCCGGTGACCTTGACCAGCGGCAGCGTCACCAGTTTCGCCGGGCCGAAGGCGGGCGCGCGCGAAAAATCGGTCAGCGCGCCGGTGTCCGGGTCGGCGATGCGCAGGTCGGCGATGCCCGGCCGCGCGCCGACCGTGACCTTGATGCTGTCCGGCCCGCCGGTCGGGCAGGCCACGCGGTCGAGCCTGGCCTCGGCGCTGGCGAGTTCGAGATAAAGCGGCAGGCGGATGCGGCTGCCCAGCAGGCCACCCGGGCCGCCCATGTCGGCCTCGACCAGCAGCCGGGTCTGCGCCGTGCGCACGACCGCGCCCTCCGGCGCCAGCGTGAACCAGGGCGAGCGTTGCGGCGGCTCGCCGATGGCGAGCGTGATCCGTGCCGCGAGCAAGCCGGCCGCCGAGGCGCCGATGTCGGCCGCCACCTGATTCTTGCCGTTCGCGGCGGACAGGAAAGCGGCGGCCGAAACCAGCTCCAGCGCGCCGACCTTCGGGTCGCCGGGCAGTGCCGAGCCGGGTGCCAGGCTGCCAGACGCGCCGAGCGTGATCAGATCGCGCAGCCGCACCGTGCGGCCGCCGCCGGCATGGGCGAGCTTCTCCAGCCCGGCCCGGGCCGAGGCGCCAAGGCCGGGCAGCGTCAGCAGCGTCGCCGACAGCTCGCCGACCGAGACCGGCAGCGCCAGCAATTCGTCATAGGTGCCGACGGTAGGCGAGAGCCGGGTCTTCAGCGCGTCGAAAAAGCCGAAGAGGGTGACGTCGGCCTGCGCCAGCGCGTTGTAGTCCATGAGCGAGAGCGACACGGAGCTGCCGGTGAGCCCGCCCAGCAGCGCGTTGAGGATGCCGCCGTCGAGCCGGGCCAGCCGCGAGCCGACCGAGAAGGCGGCTTCCGTCTGCGCCGAGGCGATGCCGGCGGCCGATATCCACGGGTCGTCGGTGAAGGCGTAGCCGAAATGGCGCGTGCCGCGCTTGGCGATCTGCACGCGGACGGCGTTGGCGGGCGTCGCGCCGGCGACGAAGCGCTGGCCGGCCGCCACGTTCGGGTCCGCGACGTAGCGGCCGGTCTGGACCTCGACCCCTTGCCGCCGCATGCCGTTTGCCGAGATCGCCTCCTGCGCGCCGCCACTTGCGGCGGCGATCTCGCGCAGCCCGTTGTCGGAGAGGACCGTCAGCGCGGTCTGCAAGGCATTCTGGGGGTTGGCGGCGGCGGCGATCGCCGCGAGGTCGGCGACGTGCTGCACCTCGCGCCGCTCCACATAGAGCGCGCCCTCGTCCACCGCGAAGGCGGCGAACATGAGCGCGACCGGCGCCGACAGCGCGGTGAGCGTGGCCATGTTGGCGCGGCGGTCCCCTGCGAACCCGCTCAGCGACGGCAGTCTGCTCATCTCAATACCCTCCGATGCGAATGGTGGAGCGCCTGGCGATGGTCATGGCCGGCAGCGGCAGGCCCTCGAAGAGGTTCCAGATCGGCAGGCCGCGCGCGTCGAAGGTGACGCCGATGACGAACTGCGCCGGATCGTCGGGATTGTCGCCGAGCTGCACCGCCACCCGCGCGCCGTCGACGAAGGCATAGGTCGAGGCGTTGCGCGCCACGAAGTCCGAGGCGATGTCGCGCCGCTCCTGCGCGCTGATGCCGGCGACGGCCGCGCGCGCCGCGTCGGCGGCGAGCTGCTGCACCGAATGGCTGGCGCCGAAATAGATGCCGTAGGCGGCCATGCCCGCCATCAGCATGAAATAGAGCGGCGACAGCAGCGCGAACTCGACGGCCGAGGTGCCGGAGCGGCCGGCGGCGAAACGTCTGAAGGAAGGCGGGACCGGGCTGTTCATGGCCCGATCAATGCCGCAGAGATTTTCAGGAAGCTTCAGCCGGAAATACAACCGGAGGGTGCATGCGGGTTGCGGCGGTTGCAGCTTGCGCCGCGCGGCAGCGCTCCAGACAGGGTTTTGTTTTTTCAGGCAAACGCGCCTCGGGGCGGCGCGGAGGTCCAGTTGGTCGGAGTGGCAGGATTTGAACCTGCGACCCCATCGTCCCGAACGATGTGCGCTACCAGGCTGCGCTACACTCCGAAACTGAACAGGCCGGGCTTATAGCGTCGGCTCGCCGCAGCCGCAAGCGCCGATTGGCAGCAAAATGGCGATGCGCGACACTCCGTTCAAGACGGCGTCGCGCGCGCCTTCAATAGGGGCTCTGCACGTCGCCCGCCTCGACATAGACGGATTTGACCTGGCTGTAGTGGCGCAGCGCGTCGAGCGCGTTTTCCCGGCCGATCCCGGACGCCTTGAAGCCGCCGAAGGGCAGCTCCACCGGCGTCAGATTGTAGGTGTTGATCCAGCAGGTGCCGGCCTTGATTTGCCCGATCACCCGGTGGGCGCGCGCGATGTCGCGGGTGAACACGCCGGCTGCCAGCCCGAATTCCGTGTCGTTGGCCCGCGCGATGACCTCGTCCTCGCCGGAGAAGGACAGCACGCTCATCACCGGCCCGAAGATTTCCTCGCGCGCGATGGTCATGTCGTCGGTGACGCCGCCGAACACGGTCGGCTCGACGAAGAAGCCGTTCTCCAGCCCTTGCAGGCGCGGCACGCCGCCGCCGCAAAGCAGCGCCGCACCCTCGCGCTTTCCCGTCTCGATGGAGCCCAGCACCTTGTCGTGCTGCGCCTTCGAGATCAGCGGCCCCATCTGCGTATCGTCGTCCAGCGGATCGCCGAGGCGTATGCGCTTGGTGCGCGCCAGCAGCCGCTCGACGAACTTCTGCTCGATGCCCTTCTGTACGAAGACCCGCGTGCCGTTCGAGCAGACCTGCCCGGCGGAATAGAAATTGCCGAGCATGGCCCCCGACACGGCGTTGTCGACATCCGCGTCGTCGAAGACGATCAGCGGCGACTTGCCGCCGAGTTCCATGGTCGCGTGCTTCATGAGAGACCCCGCCAATCCCATGACGCTTCGCCCGGTCGGCACCGAGCCGGTGAGCGAGATTTTCGCGACATCGGGGTGCGCCACGAGCGCAGTGCCGGTGTCGCGCATGCCCTGCACGACGTTGAACAGGCCGGCCGGCAGCCCTGCCTCCATGTAGATCTCCGCCAGCGCCAGCGCCGACAGCGGCGTGTTCTCCGACGGCTTGAAGACGAAGGCGTTGCCCATGGCGAGCGCCGGGGCCGACTTCCAGCCGGCGATCTGGATCGGGTAGTTCCACGCGCCGATGCCGACGCATACGCCCAGCGCCTCCCGCCGCGTATAGCCGAACGAGCCGCCGCCGAGATCGACATGCTCTCCGTTGAAGGCGGCGACCGCGCCGGCGAAGAATTCGAGGCAGTCGGCGGCCGAGGCCGCGTCGGCGACGCGCGTCTCCTGGATCGGCTTGCCGGTGTCGAGCGTCTCCAGCCGCGACAGCGCCTCGTTGCGCTCGCGCAGGAGGTCGGCGGCGCGGCGCAGGATACGCCCGCGCTCGACGGGTTTCAGCCGCGCCCATGCCGGCTGTGCTTCGCGCGCGGCGGCCACCGCCTGCTCGACGATGGCGGGCGTCGCGGCATGGAGCCGCGCGATCACCTCGCCGGTGGCGGGGTAGACGACGTCGAACGGCTCGCCGCCCGCATCCTCGACGAAGCGGCCTGCGATGTGGTGGGAAGCGGCGGGCTGGACTTTCATCATATGCCTCTCCAAGCACCCCCCTCTGGCCTGCCGGCCTGCCTGGCCCGAGACAAGTGGCTCGGGCCCCGCAGGCCCGCACGCCAGAGGGGGGTATACGGACATTGCCAAACCGGTCGCTCGAACGCC
>CAZVTK010000012.1:0-41839 GCA_964629765.1 uncultured Mesorhizobium sp. | reverse complement strand
GGCTTGTACTAACAACTTTGCCCCCCCCCCCCCCCCCCCCGGGCCCGGCCGGCCGGCGGGCCCCCCCACTCGGGGCTCGGGCCAGGTAGTCCGGCAGGCCAGAGGGGGGTATCCGTCATGAGCCTCACCGGTCGCTCTCGCGCCAGCGCGGGTTGATCCACGGCTGCTGGTTGGAGCGCGGCAGCGGCGTCTTGCCGCTTATGTGGTCGGACGCCTTCTCGCCGACCATGATCGACGGCGCGTTGAGGTTGCCGTTGGTGACGCGCGGGAAGACGGACGAATCCGCCACGCGCAGCCCGGCGACGCCGATGACGCGCAGTTCCGGGTCGACCACGGCGGCCGGGTCGTCCGCCCGGCCCATCCGGCAGGTGCCGCAGGGATGGTAGGCGCTCTCCACATGGCGGCGCAGATAGTCGTCCATCTGCGCGTCGGTCTGCACATCCTTGCCGGGCGCGATCTCGTCGCCGCGATAATCGTCGAACGCTGCCTGCCCGAAGATCTCGCGCGTCAGCCGGATGCAGTGGCGGAAATCGGCAAAGTCGTCCGCGTGCGACATGTAGTTGAAGCGGATGACCGGGCGGTCGGCCGGGTCGGGCGAGCGCAGTGTGACCGAGCCGCGCGATTTCGAGCGCATCGGCCCGACATGGGCCTGGAAGCCGTGGCCCTTGTGGGCGGCCTTGCCGTCGTAGCGGATGGCGGCCGGCAGGAAATGATACTGGATGTCGGGATATTCGACGCCCGGCGCCGAGCGCAGGAAGGCGGCGGCCTCGAAATGGTTGGTGGCGCCGAGCCCGGTGCCGAGGAACAGCCAGCGCGCGCCGATCACCGCCTTGGACATGAGGCCGAGGCGCGAGTTCAGCGTCACCGGCCGCGTCGCCTGCTGCTGGACGTAGAGCTCCAGATGGTCCTGAAGGTTGCGGCCGACGCCCGGCCTGTCGGCCACCACCGCGATGCCCTTGTCGCGAAGATGCAGCGCCGGGCCGATGCCGGACAGCATCAGCAGGCGCGGGGAGTTGATGGACGAGGCCGCGAGCACCACCTCCCGCCGCGCCGAGACGATGCCGATGCCGGCGCCGGTCTCGATCTCGACGCCGGTGGCGCGGCCGTCCTCGATCACCACCTTGCGCGCGAGCGCGCGCACCAGCCGCACGTTCGGACGGCGCAGGGCGGGGCGCAGATAGGCGTTGGCCGCCGACCATCGCACGCCGCGGTGGATGGTCTGCTCCATGTCGCCGAACCCTTCCTGCCTGGCGCCGTTGTAGTCGGCCGTCGTCTCGAAGCCCGCCTGCCGGCCCGCCTCGACGAAGGCGCGGTAGAGCGGGTTGGTCCTCGGGCCCCGCTGGACGTGCAGCGGCCCGTCGGTGCCGCGCCAGCCGGCCTCGCCGCCATGCGCGTTCTCCATGCGCTTGAAATAGGGCAGCACGTCCGCATAGGCCCAGCCCGCCGCGCCCTGTTCTGCCCAGTGGTCGAAGTCGCGCGCATGGCCGCGCACATAGACCATGCCGTTGATCGAGGACGAGCCGCCGATCACCTTTCCGCGCGGTGTCGCGATCACTCTGCCGCCCAGATGCGGCTCCGGCTCCGAGGAAAAACCCCAGTCGTAGCGCGCCATGTTCATCGGGATCGACAGCGCCGACGGCATCTGGATCAGCGGCCCGAAATCGGAGCCGCCATATTCGATGACGACGACGCGCGTCCCCGGGTCTTCCGACAGCCGGTAGGCCAGCGCGCAGCCGGCCGAGCCGGCGCCGACGACGACGAAGTCGGCGTCGATCTCCGGTGCCGGTGTGCGCGGCGAGGCTGGGCTCACTTCACCCTCATGCTCTCATAGTCGACCATGGCATGCTGCCGGTAGGCGGGGCGCTGGGTCAGCCGGTCGTAATAGGCGCGCAGATGCGGCGTTTCGGCCCGCTCGAACCCGTCCAGCGTGAAGTAGCGGTACAGCATCGCCCCGAAGACGCAGTCGCCGAACGAGACGTCGCCGCCGCCGAGATAGGGGCTGCGCTCCAGCCGCGCGTCGATCATCTTCGCCAGCGGCTGGAGTTTTTGCGCCGCCGCCGCGATTCCCGCCGCATCGCGTTTGGCCTCGGGCGTGAAGACGAGTTGGGCGAAGATGCCGGGCAGGAAGGTCGGCCAGAAGCTGGTCTTGGCCCATTCGGCCCACTGGTCGATCTGGACGCGCCGTGCCGCCGATTGCGGCCAGAAGGCTTCGCTGCCATATGTGGCGCCGAGATAGCGCACGATCGCCGCGCTCTCCCACAGAACCAGCTCCCCGTCCTTGATGGTCGGCACGAGCCTGTTGGGGTTCATGGCGGCGTATTCGGGCGTATCGGTGCCGCCGAACTTGCCGCCGACATCGCGGCGCTCATGCTCGAGGCCGAGCTCGCCGATCGCCCACATCACGACCTGCACGTTGCCGGACGTCGCGCGTCCCCAGACGGTGATCATTCCACGTCTCCCCTTCCGAGCCTGAGATCGAGGTAGCCGCGCGCAAGGGCGATCGCGGAGGCCGGGTCCGGCTCGCCCTCCTTCAGCGCGCGGCGAATATAGAGCCCGTCGATCAGCGCGGCCGTGGCCTCCGCCACCTCGGCGGCCTCGCCGCGCGGCAGCAGCGCGGCCAGCCCCGCCATCAAATTGGCGTGCAGCCGGCGGGCATAGATGCGCAGAAGGCGCCGCATCGGCGCCGAATGCTGCGCGGCGACGTAGAAGGCGAGCCAGGCACCGACGATGTCGGCGCGGAACTGCGCCGGCGAGAAGCTGACGGCGACCACCGCGTCGACGCGCTGCCGCGGCGTGCGCGTCTCGGCCAGCGCCGCCACCGCCTCGCGGCGAAGCTCGGCCAGCAGGTGCCGCATGGTGGCCAGCAGCAGGTCGTCCTTCGCCCCGAAATAATGGTGCGCCAGCGCGGAGGACACGCCCGCGCGCGCCGCGATCTCCGACATGGTCACGTCGAGCGAGCCGCGCTCGCCGACGGCCGTCAGCGTGGCGTCGATCAGCGCGCGGCGGCGCACGGGTTCCATTCCAAGGCGGGGCATCGGCGCAGGGTAGTTTTGATTGATCCGTCAATCAACGAAAATCAGGGCTAAAAATTGGGCGCCGGGCCGTTTACAAATGCTGCTATTTGTTCATACTTGAACAATATCGGCCGCGAGCAAGGAGCGCCTTTCATGACCGCATGCGTTGTGGGCTGGGCCCATTCCAGGTTCGGCAAGCAGGATGCGCTGACGCTGGAGGATCTGATCACCGGCGTCGCCCGCGAGGCGCTCGACCATGCCGGCATCGGCCCGGACGACGTCGACGAGATCGTGCTCGGCCATTTCAACGCTGGCTTCTCGCCGCAGGATTTTACCGCGAGCCTCGTGCTCCAGGCCGACGACCGGCTGCGCTTCAAGCCGGCGACGCGGGTGGAAAACGCCTGCGCGACAGGCTCGGCGGCGGTGCGGCAGGGCCTCCGCGCCATCGACGCCAAGGCGGCGCGGATCGTGCTCGTGGTCGGCGCCGAGCAGATGACGACGACGCCCGGGCCGGAGATAGGGCGCAACCTGCTCAAGGCGTCCTACCTGCCCGAGGACGGCGACACGCCGGCCGGCTTCGCGGGCGTGTTCGGCAAGATCGCGGCGGCCTATTTCCAGCGCCATGGCGACCAGTCGGACGCGCTGGCGCGCATCGCCGCCAAGAACCACAGGAACGGGGTGGAGAACCCCTATGCGCAGATGCGCAAGGATCTCGGCTACGAGTTCTGCCGCACCGAGAGCGACAAGAACCCCTTCGTCGCCGGGCCGCTGAAGCGCACCGACTGCTCGCTGGTGTCCGACGGCGCGGCGGCGCTGGTGCTGGCCGACACGGCGACGGCCTTGAAGATGCGCCGCGCTGTCGCCTTCCGTGCCAACGAGCATGTGCAGGACTTCCTGCCCATGTCCAAGCGCGACATTCTTCTGTTCGAGGGAGGGGCGGAGGCGTGGGCGCGGGCGCTGAAATCGGCGGGCGTGGCGATCGACGACCTCTCCTTCGTCGAGACGCATGACTGCTTCACCATCGCCGAGTTGATCGAATATGAGGCCATGGGGCTGGCTGCGCGGGGGCAGGGCGCCAGCATCGCGCTCGAAGGCCAGACCGAGAAGGGCGGGCGCCTGCCGGTCAACCCCTCGGGCGGGTTGAAGGCCAAGGGCCATCCCATCGGCGCCACGGGCGTGTCGATGCACGTGCTGACTTCGATGCAGCTCACGGGCGAGGCCGGCGGCATCCAGGTGCCGGACGCGACGCTCGGCGGCATCTTCAACATGGGCGGCGCGGCCGTGGCCAACTACGTGTCCATCATGGAGCGCATCAAGTAGGCGTCCCGATTCCGCTTGAAGACGGGCCCGCTTGAAGATGCGGCGCATCCGGATGCAGGATGCCGGCACGGCAACCCGGATGCGGTGGGTGCGCCGTATCACGAGGAGACCACGCCATGACCGGCCGCCCGCTGCGCGCTGAACGAAAGCATGCCCTTCACGCCGGCCTTTGCGCCGCCCTTCTGTGCGCACCGGTTTTCGCGGCTGCGCCGGCTCTGGCCGACCAGTGCAGCCTCTTCGATGTCGCCGCGAACCAGCTCACCGAAGGGCGCTGCTCGGTTGAGTACAGCGGCGATTCCGAGATTCTCGTTCTGGCCAAGAGGCGCGTCGTCTTCGTCCAGTCGGCGCGGCAGGGCCAGTGGGCGGTCGGCACGCTCGATGGAAAGCCGGCCATGCGCTACGAGATCAATCGCACCGCCTATTCCTACGCGACGCAGGATCTCAACCTCTTCATCGACCTCACCGCGGAATAGGCGGCCGGCGGCGCAGCGCCCTTCCATCGCCCTCGTCCTTACCGTCTCCCCTGCGGAGAGGGCTGTCGCATGTCGGCTGCGCAGCCCCCCTCGCCCGGCCGCTGCGCGGCCACCCTCTCCCCGTGGGGAGAGGAAGGAGCCGAGCAGTGCCGCCGCGCTCCTTCTCCCCGGCGGGGAGCCAGCGGGGAGAATGTGGCCGAGCGGTGCGAGGCCGGATGAGGGGGCATCGCCACGCCACATGCCCGGATTGACAAGTGAGTGATCACTCACTTACAAGATGGCGGTCGCAATGCGGAGGCTTCCATGCACGCGCTCGTCAACAGTCTGAGGGCATCGCCCTTCTTTCGCGGCGCCATCGCGGCGCCGGTCGTTCTCATGTTCGTATTCTCCTTCTTCACCCTGACGGCGGCGCCGGATCCGGCGCGGATCGCCAAGGCGATCACGCTCGGCATCGTCAACCTCGACGAGGGCGCGCCGCTGCTGCCGATCAAGGTCGGCGACCAGCTCGTGTCCGGCCTGTCGGCCAGGGCGCCCTTCGCCACGCGCGCGCTCGCCACCGAAGCGGAGGGCAGGGCGGCGCTGGATGCGGGCGAGGTCTCGGCACTGCTGATCCTGCCGGCGGGCTTCACGCAGGCCGTGGCCCAGCGCGGCGCGGTGCCCGTGCCGGTGACCATCGTCACCAGCCAGCATCTGTCGGCGATGGAGAGCCAGCTTGCCGCTGCCATTCCCGGCCAGTTGCAGCTCGGCATCAACACGGCGCTGGCCATGATGGCGAAGATGTTCGGCATCCAGGGCGCGCCGACCGTGGAAGCGACGCTCGAGACGCTTCATACGTCGCCGAGCGGCGCGGCGTCGCTCGCCCCGGTCACGGCCACGCAGGCGATCTGGCTGGCCGGCTTCGTCGGCGCGCTGATGCTGTTCCTCGCGACGCGGCGCGCGGCAGCGCCGGCATCGGCGGTGGCGCTGCTGCGCTCGGTCGTGCCGCTGGGCTCGACCTTGCTGGCGACGCTGGTGCTGGCGCTGACCATAGCGTCGGTCACGGGTGAGTGGAGCACCTTCCTGCCGCTGTGGGGCGCCGGCTGGCTGGCGGCCTATGCGGTGACGCTCGTTGCCGCCGGTGCCTTCGCGCTGCTGGGCCTGTGGGCGATCGTGATCGTCCTGCCGCTCGCCTTCTGGCAGCCGATCCTGTCGGGGGCGCAGATGCCGCTTGCCGGCGCGCCGGACTGGCTGCGGGCCATCGGTGAGCTGGCGCCGTTCGACGTGGTGCCGGCGGCCTTCCGCGCCATCCTCATCGGCGGCACCGACCACGGCTTCCTGCCGGCGGCGGCGTGGGCCGTGGTCGCGGGTCTGGCGCTGGTCTGGGCCGGCACTTACGCTTGGGCCATGATTCGCCCCGCCCGCAACGCGCCGGCCCCCCAGAATCGGGCCCATGCCTGAACGATCAGAGATCGCCCCCGTCGCAGCACCGGCGGTGGCGGAGGCCATCGCCGCCATCATCCACGCCATCGACGAGATCGAAGGCCCGCTTCCGCCGAAGAAGCGGGCCATCGTCGAGCAAGCCGTGCTGACCATTGCCGAGAAGGGGTTCGACGCCGCCTCCACCAAGGAGATCGCCCGCCGCGCGGGCGTCGCGGAAGCGACGATCTTCCGCCACTTCGCCACCAAGGAGGAACTGCTGCTGCGGCTGGTGCGCCCGCTGGTGGCGCAGGTCATCGTGCCGGCTGCGCAGGGACAGTTCGACCGCGTGGTGGCCGAGCAGGACGGGCGCGTCGAGGACATATTGCGCGTCGTGCTGACCGAGCGGCTGACGGTCGCCCGCCGCTTCGCGCCGCTGGTGCGCATTCTCATCCAGGAGATTCCATTCCGGCCGCAATTGCAGAAGGCGCTGTTCGCGCAGATCCCCGCCGGCCTCGGCGGCGCCATGGCGCTGATGCAGCGCGAGATGGCGGCCGGGCGGCTGCGCGACGAGCCGCCCGCGCGCCTCGCGCGGTGGATCGCCTCGCTCTTTGCGGGCTATTTCATCGTCTCGACCGTCTTTGCGCCCGACGCCGCCTGGAACGACGAGGAAGAGATCGCGGCGCTGGTGCGGCTGGTCATGCACGGGGTGCTTGCCGGCGGCCCGGCGCATGGCCCGGCGCGGGACCGGTCAGTCGGCGGCTGACGCCTGCGCGGCCGGCCACAGCGGCACCGCGCCGAGGCCGGGCACTTTCAGCGCCGGCCGCGCGATGTCGATGCCGGCGACGAGCCCGGCGATATGGATTTCGAGCCCCGACAGCCGCCCGGCCGCGACGCCCAGCACCCCGCCGAAGGTGAGGTGAAAGTCGCTCCAGTCGGGCGCGTGGTCGAAGGCGGCGAGCCCGGCGCGATAGTCGCGCCCGACCGCGTTGGCCGGCAGCACCGCGCCGAATTCGGGTACGGCGCGCAGCACATGCGCCACGAAGCTGTTGGAGTTCGGCCCCGGCCAGATGCGGTAGCCGCCCGCATGCGCGTGGGGATAGCCGGCGATGGCCCGCTCGAAAAGCGGGATCATCGCCTCTGCCCCCGCGCCGCGCACGGCCTTCACGATCTGCGGCGCGTTGGAGTACCAGAAGCCGTCGGCGGGCCGGCTGTTGCGCCGCACCGGGCTGCCCCAGCCGACCTTGTCCCACCGCTCGTAGTCGCGCGCGCCGGCCCGCTTCAGCACGATCCAGCTATGCACGGACAGCGCGCCCTTGAGCCCGCCGGTGCGCGCCGCGAGCACGTAGATGGCGGCCTCGCGGTCGGCGTCCGGCGCGGGCAGGATGCCGGCCGACGACCAGTCGGCCGCCCGCCACGACACCGGCCGGTCGACCAGCGCCCACCAGCCGAGCGTGGCCAGCGCCGGCGAGAGGAAGACCAGCGCCACGAAGGCGGTGGACCATGTGAGGAAGCGTCGCAGACGAATTGCCCGAACCCCGGCGAAGGAATAATGCGTGGCGCGCGATCTATGTCGCAGATAGCAGCAATTCGGGGAAAACGATGGCCAATCCGGTGCTGGTCGAGGTCACTCGCGGCGATGTGATCGAGAGCCGCCATCGCGGTGCGGTGGCGGTGGTCGACGGCGACGGCGCGAGCGTGCTCGCCGTCGGCGATGTCGACGCGCCCGTCTTCCCGCGTTCGGCGGTGAAGGCGATCCAGGCGCTGCCGCTGGTGGAAAGCGGCGCCGCCGACCGCTTCGGCTTTTCCGGGGCCGACCTCGCGCTGGCCTGCGCCTCGCATGGCGGCGAGCCGGGCCATGTGGCGCGCGCCGCGGCGATCCTCGCCCGCGCCGGGCTGGGCGAGGCCGATCTCGAATGCGGCGCGCACTGGCCGCTGGGAGAGGAGGCGGCGCACGCGCTCGCCCGCGCCGGCGGCGCGCCGGACCAGTTGCACAACAACTGCTCGGGCAAGCATGCCGGCTTCCTGTGTACCTGCGTGCATCAGGGCGTTGCCGCGCGCGGCTATGTCGGGCGCTCGCACGCGATGCAGCGCTGGATTGCGGAGGCGATGGAGGCGGTGACCGGCGCGGCCCACGGCGAGGACAACGCGGCCACGGACGGCTGCTCGATCCCGACCTATGCCGTGCCGTTGCGCAGCCTGGCGCTCGGCTTCGCCCGCATGGCGAGCGGCGCCGGCCTGCCACCGCAGCGCACGGCCGCGGCGCGCCGGCTGCTCGGCGCCTGCATGGCCGCCCCGTTCGAGGTGGCCGGCAGCGGCAAGGCCGACACGCGCTTCATGCAGGCGGGCGGCGGCCGCGTCTTCGTCAAGACCGGTGCGGAAGGCGTCTATTGCGCGGCGCTGCCGGAGCTTGGGCTGGGCATCGCGCTGAAATGCGACGACGGCAATGCGCGCGGCGCCGAGGCCATGGTCGCGGCCGTGCTGTCGCGCCTGCTGCGCGGCGACGGGCTGTCGGACGTGTTCGCGGGCCTCGCCACATCGCCCGTGCCGACCCGCAAGGGGGTGCCGGCCGGCGCGGTGAGGCCGACGGAAGCGCTGGGCCGGTGAGCGAGCGGGGCCGCGCGGCGCGGCCCCGCGAGCCTCGCGCGGCGTTCAGTTGTTGTCCGTGGTCGTGCCGTGGAAATGGCCGATCGTGTTCACCGGCGTCGTGCCGTCCAGCAATGTCTGGCTCGACGAGAAGGCGCCCATGGTGCCGCCCGCCTTGCTGCCGACGAACGAGCCGATGCCGGCGCTCTCACCGGGTTTTGTGATCGCCGTGTCGCCCTGGTTCAGCATGATGTTCTTGATGCCGAAATCGTTGAGGCTGTTGGTCAGCTGGCCGGTGAAGGTGAGGTTGTCGAAATCGGCGGGAGGGACGGTGAAATTCGAGATCTTGCCCTTGATGGCATCCGTTCCCGTGTTCCCGAACGAGGCGGTCATCGACAGCTCGCCGCTGTGATCGAAGGAGTCGGAGCCGATCGCGCCGAGCACGAAGGCGGTTCCTTTGTAGGTCGCCTTGTGGTCGTTGCTCGCCAGCGGATCGAGGAAGCTCGTCGGCGTACGCTGCCCGACATAGGCGGCGCTGAATTCCGTGTTCCACTCCTTGTTCCTATCCGGAGTGTGGTCGATCAGGACGAGGAACGAATCGTCATTCACGCCGTCGCCGTCGGCGTCGGGAATCTTGGTAAGCCATACGACGCCGGGGGAGTCCGCGATCAAATATGGGCCAACGCCGTCTCCGTCAGCCTCCACCGGGTGAATCTCGGTGGTGCCGGGGTCGTAGCTGAGCCTCTCATAAGGAGAACCGCCATCCCTCGTGATCGTCGAGGCCGCCTGCCCGAGCTTGGTCTTCCTGTATTCGATGCCACCATATTCCTCGGCGTCATTATTCGTCACGATATAGGCCGAGCGCGCATTGGTGTCCTCGAAGGGGATGGCATAGATCCGCGGCGCGGGCGTGCCTCCGTCGGGAGGAGGGGAATCCGGGGGCGTGTCGTCGAGCGGCATGACTGTCTCGACGTCGGGAGGGCCGCAGCCGATGGCCGCTGAAGCAAGGAGCGCGACCAGTCCTGCGAGCGCCATGCGCCCGTTCAATCTCGACAACATGATATAGTCCCCCCAGGCTCTCCAGCCTTGATCGCGCTCGTCTGGCTGGTAGTTCAATGCCCGAGAGGACTACTTTACCAACCCCGACCGTGTGTCGAGGCAAACCAGAGACGTGAATTCAACGTGATCTTAACCTGTTGTCAACCGCGGATTGCCGCTGGCGCAACGAATGGGTCGGATAGGCTGTGCCGCGTGCGCAATGATCTGAGTCTAAGTTTAGAATTATCTTATCAAGCCGCTATGTGATTGCGCCCGATCGTCAGGTGCGGGTAGGCGGCGGCGCCGTCGCGCGCGAGGTCGCCCACCGCCTCCTTCCAGCGAAAGCCGAGGATCGCGCCGCGCTGCGCGCCGGAAATGACATTGTCGGCGATCAGCGCCGGCCCGGCCCGTTCGACCACGGTGACGGCGATGCCGACGCCCGCCTCGCGGATCATGTTGCCGGTGGCGACCACGTTGCGCAGATAGGGGCCCCAGCCCAGATGCATGCCGTAGAGCGGCGCGTTCTCGATCACGTTGCCGGTGACGGCCGTGTCGGCCTCCACGGTGATGCCGACGCCGAAGCCCGGCGCGTCGGCCGGGTAGGGGCCGGTGCGCGACAGGTTGCGCACCATGTTGCCGGTGACGGCGGCGAGCCGGCCGCCCTCGTTGAAGTTGACCACCGAGATGCCGTTGGCCGCGCCGTCGACCACATTGCCGGAAATCAGCGCGCCCTCGAACACGAACTCGCTGTAGAGCCCGGTCTCGCCGGAGCGCAGGCACTGGTTGGCGACGATCTGCACGTTCGAGCCGCCATTGGAGCGGATGGCCGAGAAGGCGCAGTCGGCGACGAGGTTGCCGGAGACGACGACGCCGCCGGCGCGGAACACGTTGATGCCGTTGCCCCACTGCCCGGTGCCGCCGCGGTCGGCGCGGATGCGCTCGACGCGGTTGCGCGCCACCAGCGTACGGTCCTCGCCGACCTCGCGGCGGTGGACGAGGATGCCGCCATTGCCGCAGTCGGCGACGACATTGTCGGCGATGGAAAGGCCGCGCGACTGCACGACATAGATGCCGGTCTCGGCCGCGCCGGTGATACTGCACCGCTCGACGCGGCCGGCGCCGCCGTCGAGCGAGATCCCGCTGCCGCCGCTGTCGGCGAAGACGCAATCGGCGATGTCGACCTCGCAGCCGGCGGCGTCGAGGAGGGCGCGCGCGCCGCGCCCGAGCGGCCGCCCCGCGCCGTCGAGCGTCAGGCCGCGCAGCTCGACCCGCCCGTCGCTCGCGGACAGGAGCCGGTCGCCCGCCATGACGATGCGCGTCGCGCCGGAAATGCCGTGCAGGCGCGTGTTCGATGGGAGCGCGATGTCGGCGAGGAGATAGCCGCCGGGGGCGAGGAAGACCGGCAGGTTCGCATCGGATGCCCGGCGCAGCAGGCGCAGGAAGGCGGCGCTCTGGTCGCGCGCCGCGCCCGGCTTGACGCCTTCGGCCGCCGCGTCGATCGACCCGCGCATGTCGCCGAAGGAGAGGCCCTGCGCGGCGGCCGGTACGGTGATGCCGCCGCCGGCTGCCGCAAGCCCCGCGAGCGCGAAGCCGCGCCTGCTCACATTGGTCATCGCCGCCTCCGTTCCCTCGGGGTTGAGCCTTTCAGTGCGAAAACCTAGATCAAAAGGATGAGCAGAGCGTTCACCAGCGAGGAGCAGAACGAGGCGGCGCTGGCCGGGCTGGGCGAGCGGCCCGTCAGCCCGCACCGCAACCTGGTGACGGCGCAAGGGCTGAAGGCCATCGAGGACGAGATCGCGCGGCTGCGCGAGCAACTGGCCGAGGGCGAGCGGCTGGCGGACAGGGGGAAGATCGCGCTCGCCTCGCGCGACCTACGCTACTGGGCGGCGCGGCGCGAGAGCGCCGAGCTCGTGGTTCCCGATCCGGCCGGCGATGTCGTGCGCTTCGGCATGCAGGTGAGCGTCGAGGACGAGGACGGCACGCGGCGCGACTGGCACATCGTCGGCGAGGACGAGGCCGATGCGGCTCGCGGGTCGATTTCGCATGTCTCGCCGATGGCCCGCGCGCTGTTCGGCAAGGGCGTCGGCGACACGGCCGTCGTGGCCGGCCGGGAATGGACGATCCTGTCGCTGTCCGTGCCGGACTGAGCGCAGGACCGACCCTACGCCGCCTCGGCCTTGTCGAACTCGTCCCAGCGGATCGGATCGAGGCGCTGGCAGAAGGCGGCGCCCGCCGCGCCGTCGCGATGGCCGTTGCGCTGCCAGGCCGGCGCGCCATGGGCCGCGGGCAGGCGCCCCGCCGCCGATGCCCGCGCATCGCGCGCGGCGAGCACGCGCCGCTGGATGCGCCCGTCCTCGACGCTGCGCAGGATGCCGCCTTCGGATTCGATGAGGCGCAGTTCGTCCCATGCGGCCTCGCAGAGCCGGCCGATGCGCATCTCCAGCGCGGCGTCGGCGACGGCCGGCAGGGCGAGCACGCCGCCCTCCTGCGCCAGCACTGACAGCGCCGCGCGGATGCGCGCCCGCGCGCCTTCGTCCGGCAGCCTGTGCACGATGTCGTGCGGCAGGCCGGCCACCGTCGTCGCGCCGCCGTCGATGGCGCCGAGCGCGGCGAGCGCCGCCCGCGCGGCATTGCCCTCGGGATCGTCGGAAACGAGCATCCGGTAGGAGGTTTCCGCGTGGATCGTAACGGGGATGGAAGGCACGCCGTAGCTGTCCAGCATGCGCTCCCAAAGCCGGTGCAGGGCCGCGAACTTGACCGCCGCCGCGGCGCGGTCCTGCTCGACCGCGACCGCGAAGCCGATATGGGCGGCAGCATAGAGGGCGGGCTGCCGCGCCTCCTCGAACATGCGCAGGAAGCCGATCGCCGAGGCGAGCATGGCGCCCAGCTCGATCTCGTCGCTGGCGCCGGCATTGTGGAACACCCGCCCGTCCGCCTCCAGCAGCACGCCCGGCACGCCGAGGGCGAAATAGTGCGCCAGCGATTGCGGCAGCGAGGCCATCAGCGCCTCGATCGACATGCGCAGCACGCCGGTCCCCGCGAAGATGGCCGCCGGGTCGATGCCGAACGACACGTCCAGCTTCTCGGGAGAGACCTTGCGCGCGGCCAGCAGGTGGGCCAGCCAGTCGACCGAGGCCCGGCTTTGCGGATGCACGTCCATGCGCAGATGCGTGCGCGCCAGCGGCACGCCGTGCAGCGCGGCGGCCAGCGCCTCGGGCGTGGCGGGCAGGCCGTGCCCGAAGGCGTTCGGCGCGCCCTGGAAAACGATCGCGAGCCCGTCCGCGCCCGCGGCGAGGTCGTCGAGCGCCTGCCGGTTTGCGCGCTCGGGCGAGCGGTCGTCGACGCGCTGGAGGATGCGCGTCGCGCGCGGCCGCGACGGGCGTACGTCCGGCCCGGCGGGCCTGTCGGCCTCGCGCTGCGCCGTGGCCGTCAGCGTGGCGTTCACCGGGTCGCGGGCGAGCACCGTCGCGGCGCGCGCGTCCTGCGCTACGCTTGGCCCAGTGCCTGGACCTGCGCCTGGACCTGCGCCCTGCCACTCGCCCGGCCGGCGCTGCGTCTGTTTCTGATCCGTGTTCGACGGGCCCATGGGTCCTCCCGAAGCGCTATGAAGCCGCGTGCCGCAGGCACCCGCTTCCGACCAGCAAACATCCCGATTGGCCGCACGCGCGCGCCGCCTCGCGCACGCCTGGAGCCACCGCTGCTCCGAATGACGGAGTGTAAGGTCGTGTTACCGTTCGTGCAACGCCGCTCGCGCGGGCTCGCGGCGTTTTGATTCATACCGTGTATTTGCCGCAACACCGCGCATGGCGCCATTGTCGCTGCCGCCGGGGCTGACTATACGGTTCTGCAATTCCTTGCTGCCGCGCGGCCCCCCGCCGGCAAGGGATCGCAGGACCGGAGCGACACGATGGCAGACAGCCCGAGCATCTTTGTCGGCGGCAGCCGCAAGCCCGACGACAGCTACCAGAAGGCGGAGGAGCTGCTGCTGAAATACGCCAACCGGCACGGCATCGTGACCGGGGCGACGGGCACGGGCAAGACCGTGACGCTCCAGATCCTGGCCGAGAGCTTCTCCAATGCCGGCGTGCCGGTGTTCGCGGCCGACATCAAGGGCGACCTGTCCGGCATCGCGCTGGCCGGCGAGCCGAAGGATTTCCTCGCCGCGCGCGCCAAGGCGATCCATTTCGACGACTACCAGTACAGCGACTTCCCGGTGATCTTCTGGGACCTGTTCGGCGAGAAAGGCCATCCGATCCGCGCCACGGTCTCGGAGATGGGGCCGCTGCTGCTGTCGCGGCTGATGAACCTGACCGAGGCGCAGGAGGGCGTGATCAACATCGCCTTCCGCATTGCCGACGAGGAGGGCCTGCTGCTGCTCGACATGAAGGATCTCCAGTCGCTGCTGGCCAATCTGGCCGAGCGCGCCGACGAGGTCGGGCGCCGCTACGGCAATGTCAGCAAGACGTCGGTGGGCGCCATCCAGCGCTCGCTGCTGATCCTCGAGCAGCAGGGCGGCAACTACTTCTTCGGCGAGCCGGCGCTGCGCATCGCCGACCTGATGCGCACGACGCCGGACGGGCGCGGCGCCATCAGCATCCTCGCCGCCGACAGGCTGATGATGAGCCCGCGGCTCTACGCCACCTTCCTGCTGTGGCTGCTGTCGGAACTGTTCGAGCAGCTTCCCGAGGTGGGCGATCCCGACAAGCCGAAGCTGGTGTTCTTCTTCGACGAGGCGCACCTCCTGTTCGACGAGGCGCCCAAGGCGCTGGTCGACCGCGTCGAGCAGGTGACGCGCCTGATCCGCTCGAAGGGCGTCGGCGTCTATTTCGTCACGCAGAACCCGCTCGACGTGCCCGAGACCGTGCTCGGCCAGATGGGCAACCGCATCCAGCACGCGCTGCGCGCCTACACCCCGCGCGAGCAGAAGGCGGTGCGCACCGCGGCCGACACGTTTCGCCCGAACCCGGATTTCAGGACCGCCGACACGATCACCCAGCTCGGCACCGGCGAGGCGCTGGTGTCGCTGCTGGAGGCCAAGGGCGCGCCCTCCATCGTGCAGCGCACGCTGATCCGCCCGCCTTCCTCGCGCATGGGGCCGATCACCGACGAGGAGCGCCGCAAGATCATGGCGGTGAGCCCGGTCGCCGGCCAGTACGACCAGGCGGTCGACCGCGAGTCCGCCTACGAGGTGCTGAAGAAGCGCGCCGCCGAGGCTGCCGGCGCGGCCGAGCGGGAGCAGGCGCAGGACCGGCGCGGCGACGGTCGGGGGGGCAGCTCGCCCTGGACCTTGCCGGATTTCGACGGCGACCCGCGTCAGCCGGCGCCGCGCCGCGACTACGATTACGGCCGCAACGACGATTTCGAGGACGAGTACCGCCGGCGCCGGGGCAAGACGGCGACGACCCCGAAGCCGCGCACGTCCAATCGCCAGACGGTGACGGAGGCGGCGGTCAAGTCCGTGGTGCGCTCGATGGGATCGTCGCTCGGCCGCGCCATCATCCGCGGCATATTGGGAAGCCTCAGGCGGTAGTTCCAGCGTCGAGCGCGTCGAGGAAGGAAGAGACCGCCTCGCGCGGCAGCATGCGCAGTTCGTCGGGCTCGAACGGCAGATGGGGCAGGAACGTCCTGACGAGCATGCCGACCAGAAGGGCCTGGGCGGCATCCCTTCGGGCCTTGACCGGCTCGCGGCCGGGCTGCCGCGCAACCCAGTGCTTGTGGATGGCGAAGACCCGCGGATCGGGAGCGATCAGACGGAGCGGAAAGCCTCTTTCGTCCACCGCGGTCGCCTCGAAGGACGGCGCGTTCTCCAGCCAGACCAGACCTTCGATCTCCGCGGCTTCGAGGTCGTCGGGCGCCAGCGACGCGCGCTCGCGCCGGCGCAGGTCGCGCCTCTGCGGCTTGATCAGGTCGACCATGTAGCCTTCGCCGTTGACCGCCCGGAAGGCCCTCCGGCTCGGCTCGAAGGAGCGATCGGCGGTCCGCAGGAGGTCGAGAAGGCGGCGGCCGTCGGCATCCTCGGGCGTCAGAAGGTGCAGGCTCCTGCGCGCGTCGAAAAGAAGGTCGATGTCGTTGGTCGCGGTCAGGGACGCATCGACATGCACCCCGCAGGCCGCCTCGTAGGCATAGAGGGCGTTGGTTCCGACCACCCGCATTCCCGCGCCGAGGATGCCGCGCAGGTCAAGCGCGCGCGCCACGCGCGCCGCGGTTTCCGGGACGCGGCCGAGCCCGAGCGCGCGGTTGACGGCCGCCTGGCGGGTGAGCACGACGTCGAGCTGCTTCGCCCGCTCCCGGGTTCGCCGGCGCTCCTCCTCGAAGCGCGATTTGAGCCGTTCGGTCTCTTCCGACCGTCGGCCGAGCGATTTCTGCCGCCTTTCGCCCGCCTCGTCGTAGTAGGAGCGCAGGAGGTAGTCGATACCCTTGGTCTGCGACCAGACCATCGAGCCGCGATAGGAATAGGCGGCGCGCGCCGCTTCCCGCCACGCCTGGAAGCGCTGGCTGGTGTTGACGGTCTCCCGCCGCTGGTCGTTGTTGAGATCGCTGTAGATGACCCGGTTCCAACAGTTTCGGCCGCGACCGCGTTAATGTGTTGGAACTACGCCGGAATCGCCGAAGAATCAACGGTTCCAACAGTTTTTTCGACTCTGCGGCGAAACTGTTGGAACGCTCGCCTTCTCAGCGCACCACGACGGGCGTGCCCGACGGCACGCGGTCGTAGAGGTCGATGATGTCCTGGTTGATCAGCCGCACGCAGCCGGACGACACCGACTGGCCGATGGACCACCATTCCGGCGTGCCGTGCAGGCGGTAGAGCGTGTCGACGCCGTCCTGGAACAGGTAGAGCGCGCGCGCGCCGAGCGGGTTGTCGAGGCCGGGCGGCATGCCGCCGTTCTCGGCGCTGTACTTGGCGAGTTCCGGCCGGCGCTGGATCATCTCCGCCGGCGGCGTCCATTTCGGCCACGCCTGCTTCCACTGGATGACGGCGCGGCCTGACCATTCGAAGCCCTGCTTGCCGAGGCCGACGCCGTAGCGCATCGCGTCGCCGCCGGAGAGCGTCCAGTAGAGATAGTGGTTCTTGGTGTCGACCACGACCGTCCCCGGCTTCTCGCCGGTGGGGTCGCGCACGATCTGGCGGAACAGGCGCTCCTGCACCTTCTCCACCGGGACGGCGGGGATGGTATAGCCCGCGTCCACCTTCTCCCCGTACATCTCCTTTAGCGTGACGCGCGGGGCGACCGGGTCGGGGTCGCGGCGGGGCGTCGTGGTCGAGCAGGCGGAGGCGAAGGCGGCGGCGCCCAGCGCGGCCGTGTTGAGGAAAGCCCGCCGCGAGATCGGGGCGCCTTGAATGGAAATCGATGTCATGCCGTTCCGCCGGTTCTGCCGCGCCGCGGGCGCGGCGATATTCGACGACGGCAGCGACAACCCGGATCGCCCCGACGCCATGATTCGATAGTGCGCGAGCTATGGTGAACGATTCGCTAAGCGGGAGGATGTCGCGCCGGCACGCGTCTGTTTCAACTTGCCGCGAGCAGGCCCGACAGGCTGGGCAGCACGGCGTCCGGCGGGTGGTCGCGATATTCGTCCGGCTGGGCGGCGCGGTTGATCCATACGGTGTGGAATCCGAACCGCGCCGCGCCCGCTATGTCCCAGCGGTTGGACGACTGGAACGAGATTTTCGACGGATAGACGCGCCAGGCGTTGGTGACCATCTCGTAGACCGAAGGGTCGGTCTTGAAGCGGCGGACCTCGTCGACCGAGAACACCGCGTCCAGCAGCGGCTCGATGGCTGCCGAGCGCACCGCCGAGGCCAGCATGTCCGGCGAGCCGTTGGAGAGGATCGCCAGCCTCACCCCTTCGGCCTTGAGCGCCTTCAGCACGGCCGGCACCTCGGGATAGGTGTCGAGGCTCCAGTAGGCATCGAGCAGCGGCCGGCGGATGGCGGGATCGACCTGCGGGAACCGGGCGAGCGCGTGGTCGAGCGCCTGCTCGGTCAGCTTCCAGAAATCCTGGTACGCGCCCATCAGCGTGCGCACCCAGGAATATTCGAGCTGCTTGGCGCGCCAGAGCTCGGACAGCGCCTGCCCCTGCGGGCCGATCGCCTCGGCGTGCCGGCGCACGGCCGCGTGCACGTCGAACAGCGTCCCGTAGGCGTCGAAGACATAGGCGGTGTGGCGCATGCGGCGATATCCTTCGCGCCGCTTCTACCGCAG
Source organism: uncultured Mesorhizobium sp. (assembly GCA_964629765.1). GTDB lineage: Bacteria > Pseudomonadota > Alphaproteobacteria > Rhizobiales > Rhizobiaceae > RCIO01. The sequence continues at coordinate 23,806 of CAZVTK010000012.1, read as the reverse complement.
TTGCGAAGGCCGGTGAAGGCGCGCTGGCCGAACACAAAGCGCCGCTGGCGAGTTGACCGGCGGGCGCAAAGCCATTTCGATGGGGCAGCTCCACGAGGAAGGACCTCCCATGACACTCGTCCCGCCGGCGCCTTCCGTCACATGGACCTATATCGACGGCGACTGGCACGAGGGCAATCCGGGCATCGTCGGCCCGCGCAGCCATGTGTTCTGGCTGGGCTCGTCGGTGTTCGACGGCGCGCGCTGGTTCGAGGGCGTGGCGCCGGACCTCGACCGCCATTGCCAGCGCGTCAACGCGTCGGCGAAGGCGCTGGGGCTCGACCCGGTCATGCCGGCCGAGACGATAGAGGGGCTGACCCGCGACGGGCTGAAGAAGTTCGACGGCAGGACCGCGGTCTATATCAGGCCGATGTACTGGGCCGAGGGCGGCGGCTACATGGGCGTGCCGGCCGATCCGGCCACGACCCGCTTCTGCCTCTCCCTCTACGAGGCTCCGATGATGCGGCCGGAAGGTTTTTCGGTGACGGTCTCGCCGTTCCGCCGGCCGTCGCTGGAGACGATGCCGACCAACGCCAAGGCGGGATGCCTCTACCCCAACAACGGCCGCGCCATACTGGAGGCCAAGAAGCGCGGCTTCGACAACTGCCTCGTGCTCGACATGCTGGGCAACGTCGCCGAGACGGGCGCCTCCAACATCTTCATGGCCAGGGACGGCAGCGTGCTGACGCCGGCCGCCAACGGCACCTTCCTCGCCGGTATCACGCGCGCCCGCTCGATCGCGCTGCTGAAGGAGACCGGCATCGAGGTGGTCGAAAAGACGCTGACCGTGGCCGACTTCATGGACGCGGACGAGATCTTCTCGACCGGCAACCATTCCAAGATCGTGCCGGTGACCCGCATCGAGGGCCGCGACCTTCAGCCGGGCCCGATCGGCAACAGATTGCGCCAGCTCTATTGGGATTTCGCCCATTCGCGCCCCGCGGGTTAAGCGGGGCGGTTGAGAGCTGCGGGCCGCGACCTATATCAGCTTTGCACGTTGACCCGTTTGTACGTTGACCCGGGGGCGGCCCGGGACTAGGGCTGCCGCCGGCCCCATTTGATGCCAATTTCGAGGGAGATCGTCCGATGGCTTTTGAACTTCCGCCGCTGCCTTACGATTACGAGGCGCTCGCTCCTTTCATGTCGAAGGAGACGCTCGAGTACCATCACGACAAGCACCACAAGGCCTATGTCGACAACGGCAACAAGCTTGCCGCCGAGGCGGGCATGGACAAGCTGTCGCTGGAGGAGATCGTCAAGCAGAGCTACGGCAAGAATGCCGGCCTCTTCAACAATGCCGGGCAGCACTACAACCACATCCATTTCTGGAAGTGGATGAAGAAGGGCGGCGGCGGCAAGAGCCTGCCGGCCAAGCTTCAGAAGGCCATCGACAGCGATCTCGGCGGCTACGACAAGTTCCGCGCCGACTTCATCAACGCCGGCACGACGCAGTTCGGCTCCGGCTGGGCGTGGCTCTCGGTCAAGAACGGCAAGCTGGAAATCTCCAAGACGCCGAACGGCGAGAACCCGCTGGTGCATGGCGCCTCGCCGATCCTCGGGGTCGACGTGTGGGAGCACTCCTATTACATCGACTACCGCAACGCCCGCCCGAAATATCTGGAGGCGTTTGTCGACAGCCTGGTCAACTGGGACCACGTCCTGGAGATGTACGAGAAGGCGTGAGCCCTGCCGGCGCGTTTTTCGAAAGGCCCCGCATCGCGGGGCCTTTTGCTTTGGACCATCCGCAAAAGATGATTGTTCCAGTCAGTTTTATGACTGAAGCGTGAAGCGCGCTTCCGGGGAAGTGACTTCCCCCGGTCGCGGTTTCGGGGAAGATCGGATCGGCCGCTGACGCAGCGGCATAGGCATCCTCCCGGAGACCGAGTTCATGAGAATCCTCGCCATCGCAGCGACCGCCGCGGTCCTCGCCACCTCGCTGACCGCGGTCGCCGTCGCCGATCCCATTGCCGACCGCAAGCAGAACATGCGCGATCGCGGTGCGCAGATGCGCGTGCTCGGGCCGATCGCGCAGGGTCAGCAGCCCTTCGATGCCGCCGCGGTCCACGCTGCCCTCGACGCGCTGAACGCGGCGGCGCAGGCGACCGACGTGCCCGCGCTGTGGCCGGCGGGCTCCGACACCGGCGACACGAAATCCTCGCCGAAGATCTGGCAGGACATGGCGGGCTTCACCGCGGCGATGGACAAGTTCAAGGCGGATGCGGCGGCGGCGGCGGCGAAGCCCGCCGATGTCGACGCCTTCCGCGCCGTCTTCGGTCCGGTAGCCGCCAATTGCGGCTCCTGTCATCAGGCGTGGCGCCTCTAGGCTTACCTGCGGCATAGGGAGCGTTCATGCGATTGCTGCGGCGTGTGGCCGGTGCGCTTGTCGTGCTGGGCGTGGCGGGCGCCGCCGCGGCGTGGTTCCTCAGCGCGCCGCGGCCGCTCCAAGCCGCGGCGCTGGCTTCGGTGCGGCCGGGCGACGCGGCGCGCGGCGAACTGGTGTTCAGCGCGGGCGGCTGCTCGTCATGCCACGCGCGGCCCGGATCGTCGGACGAGGCGCGGCTGGAGCTGGCGGGCGGCCTCGAGCTTCACACGCCCTTCGGCGTGTTCGTGGCGCCCAACATCTCCAGCCACCGGCAGGACGGCATCGGCGCATGGTCCTTCACCGACCTCGCCAACGCGATGCAGCGCGGCGTCTCGCCCGGCGGCGCGCATTATTATCCGGCGTTCCCCTACACCTCCTATGCGCGGATGGACCTCGCCGACATCGCCGACCTGCACGCCTATATGTCGACCTTGCCGGCCGTCGCCGGAGCGGCGCCCGGCCACAGGCTCGGTTTCCCCTTCAACATCCGCCGGGCGATGGGGCTGTGGAAGCTGCTCTTCCTCGGCGATGCGCCTGTGGTCGCGCTCGCCGGCGCCTCGCCGCAGGTCGCGCGGGGCCGGTATCTGGTGGAAGGCCCCGGCCATTGCGGCGAGTGCCATACGCCGCGCAACCCGATCGGCGGCCCCGACAAGGGACGCTGGCTCGGCGGCGCGCCCGCGGCGGAAGGGCAGGGCACCGTGCCCAACATCACGCCGGCGGGCGACTTCGCGTCCTGGAGCGAGGACGACATCGTCAACCTGCTGGAGACGGGCTTCACCCCGGAGTTCGATTCGGTCGGGAGCCAGATGGCGCTGGTGGTGAAGAACACGGCGCGCCTGCCGGCCGAGGACCGGGCCGCGATCGCGGCCTATCTCAAGGCGATCCCTCCGGTGGAATGAGGCTGGCGCGCGCCGGCCTTCAGCGGTCCCCGAGAAACTCGAAGCCGTCCTCGAAGAAGGCGTTGTAGTCGCAGGTCATCTCCTCGCGCGCCGCGATGTCGCGCAGCGCGAATGCCCGCTTGCCCTTCGAGAAGTCGCAGTTCGGCGCATCCGAATGGTTCATGTAGCGGGCGTCGTCGGCCTCGAACACGATGTGGCCGGGGTTCTCGCGGCTCGGATAGCAGTAGCGGTCGAGATAGTCCTTCACCACGCCATCGGTCGATTCCCACACCGCGTTGGGAATCAGCCGGTCGAACCGCTCGTCGAAGGCCCAGATCAACGATCCCTTCGCGATGGGCTGCTTGGCGAACACGCCGATCCCCTCCACGGGGGAGCGGTCCAGATAGACATGAACCAGAAACATTACCGGCACCGGGAGAGCGGGAGGCGACGAACGTCCAATACACGGACCCGCTTCCCGGCGCAGCAGGGATCGCACCTGCGGCCCGGGCTATCCCCCGGGGAGTTGGACGAGCGGGAGTTGCGGGAGGGTCGGGAGGCGCTGAACGGCAACCGGCCGGCAGGTTCGGCCCCTATTTCCGCCGCCGTTGAAGTCGCACCACCCTCATACGGGCTAATACCAAAGTATCAGCTCGCTTTACCTTTGATTAACAGCGTAACGTTCGTCGTTGACGAAAATTCACAGCTCGCGACAAAAAATCATCCACAATGATTTGACATTCAAATCCACTCATCACATGACGGTCGCACGGACTTCTGCAACAATCCCAGAGTCCGACAATTAAGCGGGCACGGCGTGGCCGAAGCCGGCGTGAACAGACCGCACTTCCAACACCCCTGGGGCATGAACATGGACGAAACACCGAACGTTTTGCAGCGTGATGATTCGCTGATCGAACTCACTGCTGAGGTCGTTGCCGCTTATGTCAGCAACAATCCGGTTCAGGTCGGCGATCTGCCTGCGCTGATCGCGGACATCCACGCCGCGCTGGCGCGCGTCGGGGGCGCTGTCGAGGCCGCGCCGGCCGAGAAGCCCAAGCCGGCCGTCAACCCGAAGAAATCCGTCTTCGACGATTATATCGTCTGCCTTGAGGACGGTAAGAAGTTCAAGTCGCTGAAGCGCCACCTGATGACCCATTACGGGCTGACCCCGGACGAGTATCGCGAGAAGTGGGGTCTCGACGCGAGCTATCCGATGGTCGCGCCGAACTATGCGAAGGCCCGCTCGCAGCTTGCCAAGACGATGGGCCTGGGCCGCAAGGCGAAGGCCCGCTGACTTTCGGGACGGATATGTGCTTCAGGGGCGGCCTGCGTGCCGCCCTTTTCGTTGCCGGCGACGATGGCGGCCGCGCTGGCCCGGGCCGCGGTATGGGCCGCAGCATGTCCAGCGCCTCCTTCAGCGCGATGTGGCGGTTGAGGTCGTAGGCCCAATGGCGCGCCAGCCCCTTGAGCCGCTCGCGTTCGAGCCGGCGCTCGACGACCGCGGCGATCCGCGCGCGCCGGTCCGGGGGCGCGGCAAGCGCGCGGTCGAGGTCGATGCCGCAGGCCAGTTGCAGCGCCGCGCGCATGCGGGCGCGCCTTGCGGTGGCCTGCCGCTCTTTGAGGAATGCTTCGGTTTCGCCGGCGATGTCGCGCATGTCCGCTCCCGTGGGTGACGAGCCAGTATCGGGCCCAGTATCGGGATGCCCGGCGAGCGGAGGATAGAATCGCCTCCCGCGTTCGGCTTGCAGGGAAAAAGATAGATATCTTTCAAATGGTTACAGGAAATACCGCCGCCTGAATGTTCTTTTTCTGTTCACACATCGGGGTGCTGCATGTAAGAAGAAATTCCTATGTGCGGAGGACCCGATGTCAGGATCGATCGAGCGCAGGTGCAGTTCTACCGATCTGCGGGAGGATGCCGCGCCGGGCGGGATCATGGCCGCCGCGGCGCATGAAGGGTTCTTCGAGCGGCTGGCGGCGCGGCGCGGCGAGCGCATCTATCTCGCATGCGACTGCGTGCTCGACATCGCGGCCGCGTTCTTCAACGTCCAGTCGCGCGAGCTGCGCCGACCGGGCAGGGGCGCGGACGGCATCTCGCGCGTGCGGCAGGTCGCCATGTACGCGGCCCATGTCGTGCTCCGCCTCTCGATGAGCGAGGTGGGGAAGGGTTTTGGCCGCGACCGCACTACGGTGATGCATGCCTGCCATACGGTCGAGGACCTGCGCGACGACGAGGAGTTCGACCTGATGGTCGCGCGGCTGGAACGCGTGGTTGCCGCCGCCTTCCGGGGCCGGGACGGTTTTCCGGACGCGATCCCCGACAGGCTCGACCGGCCCGACAGATAGCAGCGGAGAAACCCCATGGACAAGGAACTGGAGCGGGCGCTGCGTTTCCTCGGCGCCGGCGGGGCGAAGCTCGTCGCCTCAGTGAGCACGGGCAAGATCGTGCTGGACGCCGGTGAGCGCGGCGCGATCGCGGTGCGGGCGGCGGCGCTGGAGGCTCTGGCGCGGGACGGGCTCGCCGCGCGCGACGGCGACCGGCTGGTGCTGACCGCCGAGGGCGTCGCGCGTCGCAGGCGCGCCGCCGCCCCGGCCGAGCGGCGGTTTCTCGCCCAGCACCGGGCGCTGGAGGCCCGACAGGTGGAAACGCCAGGCGGCGAGCGGGTCGGCGTCGACATCGATCTCGACGAATCGCCGCTCGGCGCGCTGGCGCGACCGCGAGGGCCGGCCGCTTCTGTCGGCTGGCGAGGTTGCGGCGGGCGACCGGCTGCGCGGCGACTTCACCCGCGGCCAGATGATGCCGCGGCTCGGCGCCAACTGGCAGGCGGCGGTCGCCTCCGGCCGGCGCGACGGCGGGCGCGGCGGGGTGTCGGACCTGACGGACGCGGCGCTGGCGGCGCGGATCCGCGTGGAGAGGGCTCTCGCGGCGGTCGGCCCCGAACTGTCGGGCGTGCTGGTCGACGTATGCTGCTTCCTGAAGGGGCTGGAGACGGTCGAGCGGGAGCGCGGCTGGCCGGCGCGGTCCGCGCGCCTGCTGCTGCGCGCCGGCCTGTCGGCGCTGTCGCGGCACTACCATCCGCAGCCTGAGGCCGGCCGGCGCCCGCAAACCTTGCATTGGGGCGCGGACGGATTTCGCCCGCAAATCATGGGCGGCGACGGCGCGCCCGGCTGAAGAGGAGGCTCAGCCCGCGGCGAGCGCGGCCTCGGCGGTCTGGCGGATGCGCCGGATCATGGAGCGCAACCCGTTGGCGCGCTGCGGGGTCAGGTGCTCGTCGAGACCCAGCGCGCGCAGCTCCGCTTCGGCGTCCACCGCCAGCGCCTCGCTGGCGCAGCGGCCGGAATAGAGGGCGAGCACGATCGCCACCAGCCCGCGCACGATATGCGCATCCGAATCGCCGTGGAAGGTGAGGACGGGATCGCGCCCTGCGCCCATCTCCACGTCGAGCCAGACCTGGCTGACGCAGCCGGGCACCTTGTGCGCGTCGTCGCGCGCGCCGTCGGGATAGGGCGGCAGGGCCGCGCCGAGCTCGATGATGTAGCGGTAGCGCTCCTCCCACTCGTCGAGGAAGGCGAAATCCTGCTTGATAGAAGAGAGCCGGTCGTCCATGCGCCGCATATAGGCGAGTGCGCCCGCGCCGTCACCTGTGACGAAGCCGCCTCGGGTTCAGCGCGTGGCCTTGACGCTGCCCGTGATTGGCGTCCGGTCGTGGGCCTGCTCGATCAGCGCCGCGATGGCGTCGGGATCGGCAGGGGCTTGCGCTGGCGCGGCGCCGTCGAGCGCCTGATAGGCCATGCGCGCGCCCTCGCGGGCCCGCACGCCGATCGTGTGGACGGCCGCGCGGCCGACATCGCACACGTCGGGCTTGCGATCGCACATGCCCGAAAGATCCTCGATGGCGCCCTTGGCGGCGAACACCGCCTGGAGCGGACTGACCAGCGGCTGGCCGTTCTCGCCCGTCCCGCCGAACGGGATGAGAAGCAGCACCAGCGACAGCCAGAATGTCGAGCGGATGATGAAACCCATGGCGACCCTCGTTGCGCCGCCCCGACGGCGCTCCCCTGTGTATGGGCCGGACCATAGGCCGCACCCGCCAAGGCCGCCTTGCCGCGCAGGTGCGGATTTGAGTCCAATTTTAGCGGTCGCGTCAGCGTCGAAGGCGTCTCGAATGCCGGCAATTGCGCAAACGCTCCATAAACCACCCAAGCTTTTGAGATGAAAAGGTTTTCCGACTTGCAGCCGGATCTTCGGGGGCGCCGCCATGCTTCCTTGCCTCAAAACCCTTTGTTTACCATGAGCCGAATTGAGGCATCGGCGCCGGGTGGGACGGCGCGGATTTGCCGGCTCTGCGCAAGGACGGGCGGGCGGCATTTATCCATTCCTTAAACGCTGGATGCGAGGTTGCGGGAAACCAGTCCCGAGCCTGTCGGGCCGAGCGAGAGTGCGTCGAGTTGAGTGTTGCGAGTGCCCGATTGAGCGACGTTCCGGCGGGAATCCTCGCCGGTTGCGATCGCCTCGTGCATCCCTCCGTGGAATCGCCCGCGCGCGAGCGCCAGCGCAGGCTGATCGGCGTGCTGCTGGCCGCGCCTTTCATTGCCGGCCCGGTAATGGCGGTATCGCATGCGCATCATGGACCTGCCGTGTCGCTGGCGCTGCTGTGCGGCAGCGTCGCCCTGTGCTGGGCGCTGGCGCTGGTCGTGACCCTGACCGGGCGCAGCGGCCTGGTCGAGCGCGCCGCCCTCGCCGCCGGTCCCGCCTGCGTGGCCCTCGCCAGCGCGGGCGGCGGCCTGCCGGTGCTGCTGCTGGCGGCGGCGATAGGCTTCGAGGCGTGGTGGGTCGACCGCAGCCGCGGCGGGATAGTCGCGGGCATCGTCGCGGCGCTGGCCGCCTTTCCGCTGGCCGAGCTGGCGCTGCGCGTGCTGGGCCCCGCCTCCGTCCATGCGGATGCGTGGCTTTGGCTCGCACCGGCCGTCCTCGCGCTGAGCGTGCCGGCGCGGCTGCGCGCCGCCATGGGCGGCGAGGCTGAAACGGCGCCGGCCATCGACCCGATGGTCGAGCGCATGGCGATCCCCGTGATCCGCCTCACGGCGGCGGGCGAGATCGCGGCGGCGTCGACGGCGGGAGCCTCCGCGCTGGGGCTCGGCCGCGAGGCGCTGCTGGGCCGCCCGTTCCTCGACCGCGTCCACATTGCCGACCGCGTCGCCTTCCTCACCGCGCTCGGCGAGCGCGACGGCGAGCCGCGCGCGCTGGACGTCAGGCTGCGCGTGGCGATGGCCGGCCGGCCGGGCGACCGGTTCGAGGATTTTTCCGTCACCGTGACGGCCGACGCGGACGGAGCGCTGCTTTCCCTGCGCGCCGACGATTCGGCAGCGCTGCGGGAAAGGCTCGAGGGCGCGATGGCCGATGTCGAGAGCCTCGACATCGCCAAGGGGCGCTTCCTCGCGGCCGTCAGCCATGAGCTGCGCACACCGCTCAACTCGATCATCGGCTTCTCCGACATGCTGCTGCACGGCATGGCCGGCCGGCTCGAAGATCCTCGGCAGGAGGACTATGTCGGCCTGATCCGCGAATCGGGAGGCCATCTCCTGTCGGTGGTCAACGCGATCCTCGACGTGTCGCGCATCGAATCGGGCGCCTACGGCATCCGGCCGGAGCCCTTCGCCGTGCGCGACGCCGTCGATTTGTGCCACGCCATGCTGACCCCGCAGGCCGAGGAGAAGGGGCTGACTTTCATCGTGCGCACGCGCGCCGACGTGGGCGAGATCCTTGCCGACCGGCGGGCGGTGCAGCAGATCGTCATCAACCTCGCCGCCAACGCCATCAAGTTCACCGAGCGCGGCGGCAAGGTCAGCGTCGAGGCGTCGCGCAACGGGCCGTGGCTGCGGATCGTCGTGTCCGACACCGGCATCGGTATGTCCGAGGACGAACTCGAGCGCGTCGGCCGGCCGTTCGTGCAGGTCCGCAACGACCTGTCGCGGCCGCATGAGGGCACCGGGCTCGGCCTGTCGCTGGTCAAGGGGCTGGTGCGCCTGCATGACGGCGAGATGACCATCGAGAGCGCGCCGGGCGAGGGAACCCTCGTGACGGTCGCGCTGCCAGTTGCCGGGCCTGTCGCCGGGCCGCGCGCCGGGCGTGGCGAGGCAAAGAACGCGGCAGACGGAGGTGCGGATGAGCCGTTCCGCAAGATCGCGTAAGGCCGCGCGCGCGGGCTTCGGCGGCCTGCTGCGCGAGGGGCTGGCGCTGACCGCCGCGGCGGCGCTGCGCAACCCGCTCGCCGTGGGCGGCACCACGGCCTTCGTCGTGACGCTCGCCTATGTGTCGGCGAACGCCCTCTGGTATCAGCCGCATGCCCATGCCAGCGCCTATTTCGCGACGCGCGTGACCCACTCGCTGCCGGCGCCGGAGCGTCTTTCGCGGCCTGCCGACCCGGCACCCCGGCGGCTGGAACCGGCCGCGCGGCCGGCGCCCGCCGCGGACGATCCCGAGCCGGACGATCTGACGAAGCTCGTCGAGCAGGAAACCACGGCTTCGCTGCCGACCGGCGATCCGAAGGTGCGGCTGGTGCAGGACGTGCTGAAGACACTCGATCTCTACGACGGCGCGGTCGACGGGCTGGCGGGGCCGCAGACCTCGAAGGCCGTCGCCCGCTACCAGAAGATCCTCGGTCTGCCGCAGACGGGGATCATCGACGATGCGCTGATGACCCAGCTCGGCGCCGGCGACACCCATCCGGCGGTTGAGACGACCGGCGGCGATGCTGCCGTGCCGGTTCCGGTGCCCGCGCCGCGCCCGAGGGCGGGTGCGCAGGCCCCGCGAGCCGAGACGGCCGCCTCAACCGTCGCCGCCTTCGTGCGCAAGGGCGACCCGATCGTCATGCGCATCCAGGCCGGCCTGCGGGCGTTCGGCCATGACGGCATCGAGCTCGACGGGCTGGTCGGTCCGCGCACCCGCACGGCGATCCTCGAATTCCAGTCGCTGTTCGGCCTGCCGGAGACGGGCCAGCCCGATTCCGGCCTCTATGCCAAGATGCGCGAGGTCGGCCTGGCCGACTGAGGCGCGCGCGAACCGTCAGCGCGCGCTGGCGATGCGCCGCTCGAGCGCGCGCATGAAGCGCTGCTCGAAGCCGCGCGCCTCGTCGCGGTCGAAGCGGTCCTGCTCGACATCGTGCTTGCGCAGCAGCCTGTCGGTGAGCGTGTTGGCGCGGCGCGCGACCTCGTCGCAGCTTCGGCCGGGCTCAAGCGCCCTCAGCGCCGATTCGATCTCGCGGCCGTGCCGTTCGGCGATGGCGACATGCTGCTCCTCGTGCCGCTTGATGTCGGCTTCGAGCGTTTCCCAGATGAAGCGGACGTCCTGCGCGGCGCCCCTCTGCTTCCAGCGCGGCAGGATGACCTTGGCCGACACCTTCACGGAGGCGGCCGTGACCGCGCAGCGGTTCCTGGCGACGACGCCATATTTGATCTGGGTGTTGAATTCCATGCGGGTCGCGCCGGGATGGCGGCGGCCGGTGCTGGCGAGCCGCGGCCCGTGCCGCTCCAACTGGGCTTCGATCTCGGGCACGGTGCGGCCGGAGATGTTGAAGTAGCTGTAGCTTTTCTTCAGCGACGCCGCATCGACCGGGGCGGGGACCATGCTCGCCAGAGCCGCCAATGCCACCGCGAACCTGATCATTCGACACCTCCGCAGCGAGAGTGCGCGAGCGGTCTGCCCGACGCAAATGAAATATTCGACGCTTATGGTTGATGAAGCGTTGCCGTCCGCGGATCAGCCTATGGCGCGAATGCGGTTGCATTTGTGGCCGGGCGCGTACATTGGCTCGCGGGGGACAAGAGGATCGCATGGGCGGAACGGGCGCGCGCGAGTGGAAGGTGGGGCACGGGCGAAGCCTGACGCTCGGGCCTTCGGCCGTGCTGATGGGCGTGCTCAACGTCACGCCCGACAGCTTTTCCGACGGCGGCCGCTTCTTCCAGCCGGAAGAGGCGCGCGCCCATGCGCGGCGGATGATCGCCGAAGGCGCGGCGATCGTCGACATCGGCGGCGAGTCGACGCGGCCGGGCGCGGCCGCGGTGACGGCCGGCGAGGAGCAGGCGCGCGTGATGCCGCTGGTGCTGGCGCTGGCCGGCGGCGAGCCTTTCCTGTCCGTCGATACCTATCGCGCGGCGACGGCGCGCATGGCGGTGGCCGCCGGCGCCCATATCGTCAACGACGTGACTGGCCTGTCGCACGATGCGGCGCTGGCCGATGTGGTGGCCGAGACCGGCGCCGGCCTCGTCATCATGCATACCGGGCGCGGCCGCGAGAAACTGGCGGACGCGATCGACGACCAGTTGCATTTCCTCGGCGCGGCGGTGGAGCGCGCGCGCCGCGCCGGCGTGCCGGACGGCTCCATCGTGCTCGATCCGGGCTTCGGCTTCGCCAAGGAGACGGCAGAAGAAAATCTCGACCTGATGGCCCGCTTCGAGGCGCTGCACGCGCTGGGCTTTCCGCTGCTGGTCGGCACGTCGCGAAAACGGTTTCTCGGCGCGGTGACCGGCCGCGACGCCGCCGATCGCGACGCGGCGACGGCCGCCAGCAGCGCGATCCTGCGCATGAAGGGCGCGGCCGTGTTCCGCGTGCACGAGATAGCCGCCAACCGCGATGCATTGCTGCTTGCCGACGCCGTGCTGGCGCGGGCCTGAAGGAGCTGACCCCGATGTACACGATCGTTCTCAAGAACTGCGCCTTCTTCGCCCGCCACGGCGTCCACGCGGCCGAGTATCAGCTCGGCCAGCGCTTCTATGTCGACGCGCGGCTGGAGGTGAGCCCGGAGCGGCCGCTCGACCAGGACGACGTGCGCGGCACGGTCGACTACGGCGTCGCCTTCGGCGTGATCGAGGAGATCGTCACCGGCCGGCGCCGCTTCCTCATCGAGGCGCTGGCGCTCGACGTGGCGCGGGCGCTGTGCGGCCGCTTCCCGCAGATCGTCTCGGCCGAGATCACGGTGCGCAAGCCGAACGCGCCGGTGGCCGGCGTGCTCGACCATGTCGAGACGACGGTGCGCTGGCCGGAGCGGCGCGATTGACCGGCGCGCGCGCATTCATCGGGCTCGGCGGCAATATCGGCGAGCCGCAGGCGGCCATGCGCGAGGCGCTGGCGCTGCTCGACGCCGACCCCGATACCGAGGTCGCCGCCGTGTCCTCGCTCTACCGCACCCCGCCATGGGGCAAGGAGGACCAGCCGGATTTCCTCAACGCGGTGGCCGAGGTGGCGACGCGCTGCGCGCCGCGCGTCCTGCTGGAGCTCTGCCTCGGCGTGGAGGCTGCGCTGCACCGCGTGCGCGCCGAGCGCTGGGGACCGCGCACCATCGACCTCGACGTGCTGGCCTATGGCGAGACGGCCGTCGCCGAGCCGGATCTTGTCCTGCCGCATCCGCGGCTGACCGAACGGGCCTTCGTGCTGGTGCCGCTGGCGGAGATCGCGCCGGAACTGGCGATCCGGGGCGTTACGGTCGCCGAATGGCTGCAACGCATCGACACGGCCGGCATCGTCCGCGCGGCCGGGCCGGACTGGTGGCGGCGCGGGTAGGCGGCAGCGGATCAGCCCGGCTCGCTCTCGCCGTCCCCGATAACCTTTTGTGTCTCCTCGCTGAGCGCGCGTCCCTTCCGGCGCGGCGTCGCCAGCGGCGCCGGCACCGGGGCGGCCTTGGCCGCGTTGCCCTGAATGAGCGAGGTGCCGGCATAGATGCCGCCCGCCACCTGAAGCTCAAGCCGCTCGGCGTCGCGCCGCCGCACCTCGGCGATGGTCTCGTCGGCCTCCTCCTCCGGCACGCCGAGCGTGGTCAGCGTCTCGCGGCCGAAGACCAGCGCCGATTCCAGCGCCTCGCGGATCTGGTAGTCGACGCCGAGCTGGATCAGCTTGATCGCCGAGCCGCGGTCGTAGGCGCGGGCGAGCACCTTCACCAGCGGATATTCGTGGCGCACGAGTTCGGCGATGCGCTCGGCCGTCTCGGCCTTGTCGACGCAGATCAGGATCGCCTCCGATCGGCCCGCGCCGGCCGCGTGCAATATGTCGGCGCGCGTGCCGTCGCCGTAATAGACCTTGAAGCCGAAATCGGCGGCGGCCTGGATCATCTCCACGTCGGAATCGATGATCGACACGTCGACGCCGCGCAGCAGCAGCGGCTGGCTGGCGATCTGGCCGAAGCGGCCGAAGCCGATGACCAGCACGCGCCCGTTGAGGTCCGCCGCGACGTCGACGCCGTCGAGCGTCAGCCGGTCGCGCGGCAGCACGTAGCGCAGCGCGATGACCAGCAGCGGGGTGAGCGCGATGGAGATGATGACGGTCGCCGTCAGCACCGCGTTGGTGTCGGCGTCGAGGATGCCCACGCCGGCCGCCGTGCCGTAGAGCACGAAGGCGAACTCGCCGCCCTGCGCCATCAGCGCCGCGCGGGTCAGCCCCTCGCTGTGGCCGGAGCGCAGCAGCCGGGCGATGACGTAGATCGTCAGCCCCTTGGCGGCCATGAACGCGACGACCAGCAGGGCGATGACGGGCCACTCGGCGGCGATGACCGCAAGGTTCAGCGCCATGCCGACGCCGAGGAAGAACAGGCCGAGCAGGATGCCGCGGAAGGGCTCGATATCGGCTTCGAGCTGGTGGCGGAAGGTCGATTCGGACAGAAGCACCCCGGCGAGGAAGGCGCCCATCGCCATCGACAGGCCGCCGAGCTGCATCGCCAGCGCCGAGCCCAGCACGACGAGCAGGGCGGCGGCGGTCATCACCTCGCGCGCATGCGCGGCGGCGAGCACCCGGAAGAGGGGGTTGAGCAGGAAGCGGCCGGCGAGCACGAGCCCCGCCAGCGCCGCCAGTGCTATCCCGATGGTGGCCCAGCGGTCGGCCGCCGTCGCCTCCGCGCCCCCGGGCGCCAGGAACGCGATCAGCGCCAGCAGCGGCACGATCATCAGGTCTTCGAGCAGCAGGATCGACACGATCTTCTGGCCGCCGGGCGTCGCCGTCTCGCCGCGCTCGTCGAGGATCTGCATGACGATGGCCGTGGAGGAGAGGACGAACCCCGCCGCCCCGACGAAAGCGACGATGAGCGGCAGGCCGAGCAGCCAGCCGACGCCGGTGAGCACCAGCGTCGCGATGCCGACCTGCGCGGTGCCGAGCCCGAAGATGGCGCGCCGCAGCCCCCACAGGCGCGACGGCTGCATCTCCAGCCCGATGATGAACAGGAACATGACCACGCCGAGCTCGGCGACGTGGATGATGGCGTCGGGATCGTTGAAAAGGCCGATGCCGAAGGGGCCGATGACGAGGCCCGCGGTGAGGTAGCCGAGCACGGAGCCGAGGCCGAGGCGCTTGAAGATCGGCACCGCGACGACGCCGGCCGCAAGCAACGAGACGACCTGGATGAGGTCGCCGCCGGCCGCTTCACCTGCCATGGATCACTCCGCGCTCAAAAGATGGTGCGCGGCACTCTTACAGGAGCGGGCAGGCGGAGCAACAGCGTGCCCGTGCGGGATCGCCGCCCGCCGGGGGGGGGCTTGGAGGGCCGCCCGCTACTCGCTGGCGATGGCGCCGACGGAGTTCTGGTCGAGGCGCTTGAGCTTGATGCCGATCACCGGAACCATCTGGTCCGCGACCTTGACCGCCACGGTGACGTTCATCGTGTCGTCGTCGGCCATGCGCGCGAGCATGGCGCCGTCGAGCTTGCTGCGCTTGAGCCCCAGCGTCGCCTTGTTGCCGACGATGGAGGCGCTGGTGATGTCGAGACCGTTGCCGGCCGCGCCGTCCATGAAGGAGCCGCGATAGGTGGCGCCCTTCTTTTCCACGCTGGCCGACATGTTCTGCGTGAACAGGCCGACGCGGCAACCGCCGTCGAGCGTCATGCCGAGCTTGCTGTCGGGCGTCGAGCCCTTGAAGTTGCAGATGAAGCGCGTGCCCTTGTACTTGCCCGCGACGATCTCGCCGGGGCCGGACCAGCGGCCCTCCACCGAGCTGAAGAAGCGGCGCTCGCGCTCGTTGGCGCTGGCGGAATCCAGGCTGCCGGCGAGGGAGGCGACCGCGGCGGCGGCAAGCAGGATGGTCTTGGTCATGGGGCACCCGAACAACGGAGCGAAGCGACTATCGCCCTTCCCAAACATGAACAGGATTGGTTAAGGCTTCGCTAGCGCGATCATTGCGGCGCAGCATGGGCCAGCGCGATGGCGGTTGCAAGGCCGCGCGGTCGCCATCTGCGCGGGAAGCAGCTTACCGTGTCGTTTCGGCATCGCTTCTGGAGGCGATCCGCGTCAGGACCGCCAGAATGTCGCCCAGCCCGGGGCGCCTGAGCGCGGCGAAGGGCAGGGGGCGCGTCGCTTCCATGGCGGCGAGGCCGATTCGCGCCGTCATCATGCCGTTGACCACGCCTTCGCCGAGCTTGGCCGACAGGCGGGCGGCAAGGCCCTGGCCCACCATCTGCTGGACGAAGCTGTCGCCGGCCGCCAGCGTGCCGGTGACGGCGAGATGGGCGAGCGTCGAGCGCAGCAGCCGCAGGAAGCCCAGCGTGCCGGGGCGCGCGCCGTAGAGCTCGGAGAGCCGGCGCACCAGCCGGGCCGATTCGAAGGTGACATAGGCAAGGTCCACCACCGCGCGCGGGCTGATGGCGGTGACGATGGACACGCGGCTCGCCGCGTCGGTGACCAGCGTGCGGGCGCGCAGGTCGAGCGGCGCCAGCAGTTCGACCTCGGCGAGGCGAATGAGGTCGCGGCCGTCGATCACTTCGTCGCGCAGCGCAGCGAGCGCCTGCCGGCCCGCCGCCGTCTCCGGCCGGGAGGAGAGGAACGAGACGAGGTCGTCGACCAGCGCGCGGGCCGGCGCCTGGTCCACCGAGGCGCTTGCCGCCGCCGCGCGCCGTTGCAGGCGCTCGACCGAGCCCAGCCGGCGCAGCGCCAGCAACTCGCGCGCGACGATGATCAGGAGAGCCAGTGCGGCGATCGCGGCGGCGCTTGCTGCCGCCCAGCCCAGCCAGTCGGCGCGGGCGAAGAGGTCGCGGATCAGCCCGTCGATCCACAGCCCGACGGCCAGCGAGACGAGCACGCCGAAGGCGGCGGCGAAGATTGCCCCGAGCCGGCTGCGCCGGCGGGGGACCAAGGTGGAAGGAGCGGCTTCGATGGCTTCGTCCATCGCCTCGAACACGTCGACCGGATCGACCGTGACCACCGTGTCGGACGTACGCACCGCGCGCGGCTTGCGGGCCGGCGGCGGGGTATCGGCGGGCTCCGGCTTGCGCTTCTCGGCCGGCGGGTCGATGCGGAAGGCGGCGGGACGGCGCGTCGCGTCGGTCATGCGAGCCGGTCTCCGAACAGGAACTGCATGGCGCGGTCGAGCCGGATATGGGGCAGCGACAGGGTCGCGCCGGTGGCGCTGCGCTCCAGACGCGGCGGGCGGAAGCGCACGAAGCGGATGGTCTCTTCCTCCGGCGCGGCGGTGCCTGCGGCGGCGGCCGCGTCGAGCAGGGCGGCCGGATCGGCCGGCAGGTCGCCGGGGAAGATGGCGGTCTCGGCCTCGCCGTCGAAGCGCTCGCCGCCGATCGTCTCGCCGGCCATCGGCGTGCCGATGATCACCGGCAGCGTCTCGCGGCCCTGCCGCACCGTGCCCTCGCGCGTGGCGCGCACGGCCGCCAGCGCCAGCACCTCCACCTCGGCGCCCGAGAAGCCGGCGCGCTGGATGGCGCGGTCGGCGAGCCGGCGCACGATGGCCTCAAGCCGGTCATGCGCGGTGTGGTGGATGTGGTCGGCCTTGGTGGCGGCGACGAGGATGCGGTCGATGCGGCGCGAGAAGAGGTCCGTGAGCACGCTGCCGCGCCCGGGGCGGAAGCAGGCGAGGATCTCCGTCAGCGCGCGTTCGAGATCGGCCACCGAGGCAGGGCCGGCGTTGAGCGCCTGCATGGCGTCGATCAGCACGATCTGCCGGTCCAGACGGGTGATGTGCTCGCGGAAGAAGGGTTTTACGACGTGGGTCAGGTAGGATTCGTAGCGCCGCTCCATCATGGCGCGCAGCGAGCCGGATTTCGTGCGGCCCTCCTTCGGCGGCAGCGGCGCGAAGGTCAGCGCGGGGGAGCCTTCGAGGTCGCCGGGCATCAGGAAGCGGCCGGGCGGCAGCGTCGAAAGCGCGCGGCCGTCCTGCTTGCCGGCCTTGAGATAGGCCGCGAACGCCTCGGCCAGCCGCCGCGCCGTCATCTCGTCGGCAGGCGCGTCGGGATCGACTTCGGCGACGATGGCGCGCCATGCGGTCGAGAGGTCGGCCCGCACCGGCAGCGCGGCGAGCTCGAACGCCTCCTTCGAGAACTCGGCATAGGTCTTGCCGAGCAGGGGCAGGTCGAGCAGCCATTCGCCGGGATAGTCGACGATGTCGATGGAGAGCTTTCCGGCGGAGAACATGCGGCCGAGGAAGGAGGCGGATTCGTATTCGACCGTCAGCCGCAATTCGGAGATGGCGCGGGTGGAATCGGGCCAGATGCGCTGGTCGACGAGCGCGGCGACATGGTCCTCGTACTGGAAGCGCGGCACCGCGTCGTCCGGCTGGTGCTCGAGGCGCGCGCGGGCGATGCGGCCGGATTTCTGCGCCTCGAACAGCGGCAGGCGGCCGCCATGGATGAGGTTGTGGACCAGCGCGGTGATGAACACCGTCTTGCCCGAGCGCGACAGGCCGCTGACGCCGAGCCGCACAGACGGTGAAAACAGGTTTGCCGCGCGCCCGGCGACCGTGTCGAGCGCGATGCGGGCTTCGTCCGTGAAGGTGGTGATGGCCGCCAAGCGGGGCTCCAGAGCGTGACCCGGCGCATATAGGCGCGCCGCGCCGCGCATGCAAAGCCGTCGTCAGCCCTCGAAGACGACGAAGCGCTCAAGCCCGCCGCCGCCGGGCGCGATCGTATCGAAGCCGGCATCGAAGGCGAGCACCGCCAGCGCGCAGACCGGGAAGCCGCCGCGCAGGGCTTCGAGTGCCTTGGCCTCGCCCGTTCCGGCGAGCGCGAGGGCGACCTCCTCCATCATCGGATTGTGGCCGACGAGAAGAACGCTTTCGGCCGCGCCGGCGCCGCGCAACACCTCCAGATAGGTCGCCGGATCGGTGTCGTAGAGGTCGGCCGGATAGCGCACCGCGCCGGCCGCGGCGCCCTCGGCCGCGCGCTCCCAGGTCTGGCGCGTGCGCAGCGCCGGCGAGCACAGCACCAACGCGGGCGCCATGCCCTGCGAGGCCAGGAAGCCGCCCGCCGTGCGCGCCGCGCGCATGCCCTCCGGAGCCAGCGGCCGATCGAAATCGGCCGTGCCGGGCGCGCCCCAGGCGGCCTTGGCATGTCGCAGCAGGAACAGGCGCGGCATGGCGAACTCCGTACGGTGCCGCGTCGCATGAGCAAATCGCGCGGCTTTATCCTTTCCCGCGCGTCATCGGAAAACGCCGCCGGGTCGCCGCGACGTATCGCACGGCCGGAGCCGCACCGGAACACGCCATGCGACACGGCTTCGAGGCAGCGTCACGTTGCGCCGTCAGTTTTTCGAGGCGCCGAAGGCACCGATGATCCTCATGTCGACCATCCCTTCGCCCTGCATCGGGATGCTGCCTCTCGTGTGGAAGGTGCCGGCCGTATCGACGGCATCTTTGCCGTACATGGCGCCCTGGTAGTCGCCGGCCGCGGTCGTTGCGCCGGGGATGTCGAGCCTTGCCGCGCCGGCATAGGCGCCGTTCGACAGGCTTGCCTGCTCGAGCGTGATCTGGCCGGGCACGTCGGCGTTGGAGTAGCCGCTGTCCACCCCTTGGTAGATGTGCACGTACAGGTCGGTGATCGCGCCGGAGATCGTGGCATTTCCTCCGCCGACCGTCAGATCCAGCCGGGTGTCGCCGGAGAATATGCCGCTGGCCCATTCCCCTTCGAACTTTCCATTGGAATATGCCCCGCCATGCGGACGGTTGTGGACGATCTCGCCGCTGGCGCTCCCCAGATAGGTCGCACTGGCCTTGATCTGTTCGGGCGGCGTCCTGTTTCCGCCGACAAAATATCCTGTATAGTCATGAGCCATGCGGTTCTTGTCATAGGGAGTTTGATACTTCGCGACGGCATAGTTGCCGCTCGTGCCGAACTGGAGAAAAGAGTCGTCAGCGCCCCTGTAGCCGGGAGAGTCACTCTTCATGACTCCGGAGCTCGGCATGCCGATGGCGGAGGAGACGGCGATCTGCGCGGTCGATTTGTCTTCACTGAAAGCGATGTTGGCAGTGCCCGTGCCGGCCACGCTGTTGGAAAAAGCGGTGGCTCCGCCATACGTATCGTAACGTACGATATGGCCCCTCATGTTCGTGTACGGGTCATTTCCCCCGCCGCCGCCGTTGGGACCGCCATCATCCGGAATGCCGCCGGTGATCGGGCCGCTGGCGGTGCATCCCGCCAAGGCCGCTACCAACACCGATGCACCAAAGAGATTCATTCTTGAAGACATGCCACCCTGCTTCCATTTTTTCATCAGGCCGCCGGGAAAACCCGAAATACCTGTTTCATTGCCACCCCGGCAGCGTATGTCGGTGAAGTGCATACGACAACCCGATTGCCTCCTTCCACAGCCTGCCAGCGCGGGTGAACGGCATGCGAAAAGCGAGGCAAGCTGTCGGGAAAGGGCCAAAGAAGCATAATCTCGGCCACAATCGCGGGGGCAGAAGGGTGAGGGGCGCAGTGCGCACCCGTCATTAACAAATATGTGAGACGGCCGCGCCGGCCGCTTGTGCCACCCCTTGCCCCCGAATATATAGGCGCCCGGTCGTCCAGTGGGGTGAGTCGAATGAACGATCTCGTCGATGCCGATTATGTCCCGTCGGAAGACGAGCCCTTCATGAACGAGCGGCAGAAAGCCTATTTCAGGCGAAAGCTCGTGAGCTGGAAGAACGATATTCTGCGCGAGGCGCGCGAGACACTGGATATTCTCCAACAGGAAAACGCCAATCATCCTGACCTTGCCGACCGGGCGTCGTCGGAAACCGACCGCGCCATCGAGTTGCGCGCCCGCGACCGGCAGCGCAAGCTGATCTCGAAGATCGACGCGGCGCTGCACCGGCTGGACGACGGCACCTACGGCTATTGCGAGGAGACCGGCGAGCCGATCTCGCTGAAGCGGCTCGACGCCCGCCCGATCGCCACGCTGTCGATCGAGGCGCAGGAGCGCCACGAGCGCCGCGAGAAGGTGTATCGCGACGACTGAAAGCCGGCGCGCAATTGAAGGTTCATACAAAAAAGCGCCGCCCCGAAGGGCGGCGTTTTTGCATGGAGTTTCGTCAGCGGCGGGTCTTGTCAGCGACGCGGGCGGGCGAGGTCGCCCAGAAGCTTGGCCATCTCGTCCTCGACGGAGGAAGGCAGAGCGGGCTGGTGGCCGGCCGCCTGCGCGCCGGCATTGCGCTCGAGCGTGACTTCCAGCTCCTCCAGCAGGGCATCGTCCAGCGACGGCGGCTGGTCGTTGGCCCCGCGCGGCGGCACTGTCTGTGCAGGGGGCGGCGCGGCGACTGCCGGTGTGGGCCGGACCGATGGCGCCGCAACCACGGGTGCGGCGGGCCGCAGCGGCGACAGCGTCGGTGCCGGTCGCGGGGCAGGCGCCGGTGCCGCGGCAGCGGGCTGGGGTCGTGCAACGGCCGCCGCCGGGAGCGGGGACGATACGGGGCGCAGCGGAGCCGGGGCGGGCCGCGCTTGCGCCGGCGGCACGACGGCTTGTACCGGCGCGGCAGCGGGCGGCGGGGCAGGCTGGACGGGCTCCGGCGGCCGGGGCGCTTCGGCATGCGGCTCCGGCGCGGCAGGCGTCATGGCATGGGCGTCGGGCGGCAGCCGCACCTCGCGCACCTCGCGCGGCGGCGCCGGCTCCTCGGCGGGACGGCGCAGCGACGCGATCATTCGAATATTCTGCTCGACCACGACGTCGGTCGGGCCGCCGATCAGGATCAGGTGCTCGACATCGTCGCGGCGCACCAGCACGAGACGCCGGTGGCTGTCGACGGCGGTCGCGTCCATCACCGCGAGCCGCGTCTTGCGGTTGCGTCCGCCGCTGACGAAGGTGCCGAAGGAGAGGCTGCGGATCACCTTGATGAACAGCAGCAGCACGACGAGCAGCAGCAGCGCCCCGAGCGTCCACATCATGGCGGTCGCATAAGCGGACCCCGCGACGCCCTCCAGCCATGCCAGCATGCGCTATCCCTCGATCGACCCCTGCGGCACCGTAACGGCGGCAGCCGCGCTCCGCAAGTTTTGCGGCATTGCGCCGTCATGCCGGCTCCGGGCCCGCCGCGCTTGCGGGATTCGATCGCCATGATGTATGCCCCTAGGCGGCCGTGTGCGCCGCTTTTCGGGAAAAGTCGGGGAAGAAACGGATGGCACGATCAACCGCCGGCGGTTCGACACAGGCGCCGATCGTCGACCGCGGCACGCGCCCCGGCCCGGTCACCCGGCTGATCATCTTCACCATCGTGCTGGCGGTGGCCGCCGTGGTCTTCGCGCTGTTCCGCGACCGGCTGGGCGACCAGTTCCTGCTCGGCCTGCTCGGCGTGCTGGCGATGATCGGCACCGGCTACCTGTTCGCCACCGCCATCGGCTTCATCCAGGTCTCGCCGCGCTCGGCCGGGGACGAATTGTCGAAATCCTTCGTGGATTCGATGGGCGAGGGCATGGTCGTGACCGATCAGAAGGGGCGCGTCGTCTACGCCAACCGCGCCTATGCCGACATGACCGGCGCGGCCTCGGCGGCCGACATCAAGACCGTGGAGACGCTGCTGGCCGAAAGCCCCGAGGCGTCGGCGACGGTGTACCGCCTCGCGAGCGGCCTGCGCGACGGCGAGGAGGGCGACGGCGAGTTCCGGCTGGCGCAGTCGCTGCGGCCGGGCGACGAGCCCGGCGCCCGCTGGTATCGCGCCCGCGCCCGCGCCTTCCGCGTGCCGGGCACCCGCCAGCCGCTGCACGCCTGGCAGCTCGCCGACATTTCGGCCGAGCGGGCCGAGCAGGAGCGCTTCTTCCTCGACCTCCAGAAGGCGATCGACCATCTCGACCATGCGCCGGCCGGCTTCTTCGCCGCCGACGCGGAGGGGCGCGTGACCTATCTCAACGCCACGCTGGCCGACTGGCTGGGCGTGGACCTCGCCAATTTCGTGCCCGGCTCGCTGCGCCTCGCCGAGATCGTCGCGGGCGACGGCATGGCGCTGGTGCGCGCGGTGAAGGCCGATCCCGGCACGGTGCGCGACGTGGTCATCGACCTCGACCTTGCGACCGCCAGCGGCGAGGCGCTGCCGGTGCGCTTCATGCAGCGCCTCTCGGCCAGCCGCGACGGGCAGTCGGGGTCGACGCGCACCATCGTGCTCAACCGCAACGAGGGCGAGGACGCTTCCGCCGCGCTGCGGGCGGCCGAGACGCGCTTCACGCGCTTCTTCAACTCGACGCCGATGGCCATCGCCGGCGTGGACGGGGAGGGGCGCATCCTGCGCACCAACGCGCCCTTCCTGTCGCTGTTCGCCCCGGTGGTCGACCGCGACGCCGTGGACCGCGGCACCAGGCTCGACGGCGTGATGCACGAGCGCGACCGCGCCGCCTTCGCCGCCGCGCTGGACAAGGCGCGGCAGCGGCAGGCTTCGATCGACCCGATCGACACCGTTCTGCCCGGCAATGACGAGCGGCATGTGCGCTTCTATGTCAGCGCCATCTCGGACGAGGCCGGCGGCGGCGAGGAGGCGGCGATCGTCTACGCCGTCGACACGACCGAGCAGAAGGCGCTGGAAGGCCAGATGGCGCAGAGCCAGAAGATGCAGGCGGTGGGCCAACTCGCGGGCGGCATCGCCCACGACTTCAACAACGTGCTGACCGCGATCCTGATGGCGTCGGACCTGCTGCTGACCAACCACCGTCCGTCCGACCCGTCCTTCCCGGACATCATGAACATCAAGCAGAACGCCAACCGGGCGGCTTCGCTGGTGCGCCAGCTCCTGGCGTTCTCGCGCCGGCAGACCATGCGCCCCGAGGTGCTGGACCTGACCGACGTGCTGGCCGACATCCGCATGCTGCTGGCCCGGCTCGTCGGCAACGACGTGAAGCTGAAGATCGAGCACGGCCGCGACGTGTGGCCGGTGAAGGCCGATCTCGGCCAGTTCGAGCAGGTGGTGGTCAACCTCGCGGTCAACGCGCGCGACGCCATGCCGGCCGGCGGCGAGCTGACCGTGCGTACGCGCAACGTCGCCGCCCAGCAATGCGCCGCCTTCGGCCATCGCGAGCTGGCGGCGGGCGACTACGTGCTGGTCGAAGTCGAGGATACCGGCACTGGCATCCAGCCCGAGGTGCTGAAGAAGATCTTCGAGCCCTTCTTCACCACCAAGGAGGTGGGCAAGGGTACGGGGCTCGGCCTGTCGATGGTCTACGGCATCGTCAAGCAGACGGGGGGCTTCATCTTCTGCGTCTCCGAGGTGGGCAAGGGCACGACCTTCCAGATCTTCCTGCCGCGGCATGTCCCGGCGGCCGGCGCGCCGGCCGGCGACGCCGGCGCCGTCGCGCAGGGCGGCGCCGCC
>CAZVTK010000011.1:0-59541 GCA_964629765.1 uncultured Mesorhizobium sp. | reverse complement strand
CTCAGCGCCCTCCCGCCGGCCGCAAAGGGCCTGGATGGGACCCATTACCCCCGCCCCCTCGATACCCCGCCCTGCGGTTTTTCCCGCCGCCCGCCCCGCGGTTTTTCCTGTCGCCCGCCCCACCGCTTTTCCTACGGCCTGGCATCGCGCCGAGATGCGCCCCGCCCTGCCGCTTTTCCTGCCCACCGATTTACGAGTCGACTCGCCCATGGGAAACCGGAGCATGGCGCCACCTATGCGCCGCAGATCCGCGCCACCTGGCGCCCGCCCGTGGCCAGCCTGACGCGCCGCTAGGCCAGCCTGCGGCCGGTCCTGCCACCCACCTAGCGCCATGCCACCCGGACCGGCCTAGGCGCCACGCTACAGGCAAAGCAAAACCCCCGCCGGGTTAGGGCGGGGGTTTGGTAGGCGCGAAACCTGGCTAGGGGTTTCTACAGTTCATCCCATTGCACGAATTGCGGCACCTCATCACCCGCCCGCTTGCGAGATGCCGCAATCACCCTGGCCGAGTAGGCGGTCCATGTCTCGCCCGGCCGCATGGCGAGATGGACATAGATAACCCCGGAGCCTGGCACCACGAATTGCGCACGGGGGCGCGTCGCATCTGTGCGGCGGGGGAGGGGGAGAGTCTGGCCACCCCGGCCGTCTAGCGGCGAGTCCTTCATGGCGTCAGAAACTCCGCCTTGATGCGCGCCACCACAAACCATTTCCCGGTTGAAGCTTGGCGCGTCTCGATATCAAACCGCGCCCATGTTTCGGAATCGCGGTAGCGCGCTGCAATTATTTCCGCCGCCGCTTGCGTGTCGACATCGCCGACGACGCTATGCGCCCGCGCCCACCGGTAGGCGGGTTGTGCGAGTGCATCCATGGTCAGATAATCCCTGCCATCATGGCCACGTAAACCGTGGCCAGGGTTGCGCCGATCAATTCCCACATTGTCCGATCCTCCACTAAAAGTTGACGGCGCGACTATGCGCCGCGCCGCCATGCGGAGTCAACAAACGGTTGAGTCTCTAGGCCGAGAAAAATAGCAGCCGGAACAACGCTAGCCATCGCCGCTTGGATCGGCCCTGCGCCGCGATGCTGCAGCCGGGTTGCGGAGGTGGCGGTAGCGGCCGGATGCGAGCTGCGCCGATAGGACGGATGCGGCGGCGCGGCATTAGTGCATGCCGAAATAGATTCGCCCGTCGACCCCTAGATAGAGGTAGCCGGAACAGGTTCCTTCAGACTGCAACTCGCCATACGCTTCCCAATCAATTCCACCCGGCCCATCGCCCGGCGCAAGTGATTCGGCTTCGCGTACATCGCCGGAAATGAATTGCAGGACAAGCGCGCGAATCTCGTCATCCGACTCCGCGGCCAGTTCATCGCGCGACCAGGCGCCGAAACCTCGCAACCAATCGCGCGCCGCGTCGCAATCCTCGGCGCTTGCGAGGATCGGAACGCGAGCCGATTCCGCCGTGGCGTGCGACCAGGTAATTTGCGCGGCGTTCGGGCCTAGTTCAGCGCAGCTCGAGCTGATGTCGCCATGTTCCGTGCCGAGTACGTAATCCGTTACGTCGATTTCCATGGTCAGGACTCCTTGCGCCGCAGTGATTCGATGAAAGCTGGATCTGCGGCGATGCCGCGTGCTTCCCGCAGGTATTGGACAACCTCCGCAACGGGACGATGCGAAAGCTTCGCCGCAACTTGTCGGATCTCGTTTTCAATCCGCGCTTTTGAGTCGGCGGACCGATCCGTGAATTTCCGCGCCATGATCAGGACTCCTTAAAACCGTAGAACGCCCGCCGGGCCGCGGAACACTTTGCGCGAGCTGCTTCAACTTTCGCAGCCTTGTCGGGTGTCCAATCCGCGCAACGGATCTGATTCCATTCTCGGATTGCGTCGTTCCACTGAGTGGACAATGATTCCTTAGTCATGATGCGGACTCCACAAATGGTTGACTCAACGAACGCCATAAAACGGCGCCCAGATCCGCGCGGCGATTCCGTGTCGCGGCTTTTCCGCGACCCGTTCCGCCACATAGGCCAGTCCGTCCGATGTCAGGGGGTTTTCGAGAAACTCGCCGCACGCGCCGCAATGCTGCGGAGTGTCGGCTTCCCCTCCGCCGTTGCCATACGGTCCCTGCGGCAGGGTGTCGGACGTTCCGTCGTCCCTTGCGCCGTTGCAGATCCGTTCGGCGCGGATGGCCTCGCCGCAGGCTTCGCAATAGATGTCGGCCTGGAAGATGTAGACGCGCATCGTCAGCCCTCCGCGTTCTGTTGCTGAAATTCCGCTTCCGTCAGGCCGTGAAACGCCAATTCGTATGCGCCATGCCGCAGGCTGAAATGCGCCACGCTGGAACCGTTGCGGGTGATGAATCCCCACAAGCGGCGCAATTTCACATCGCGAATCAGGCCGGCCGGCATGTCATAGAATGCCAGTTCGTCACGGATGAAAGCGGCGAGGTCGCGGCGCGTATGGAACTCAAATGCGCCGCCGTGACTGTCCGGCATGTAGCAGCCGGTCAAGCCATACGTGACGGCGTAGCGAGCGGGATGTTTGGACATGGTCAATCCTCCTCGCCGCAAAAATCGGACGACAGACAATCCGCGTTC
Organism: uncultured Mesorhizobium sp.; assembly: GCA_964629765.1. Classification (GTDB taxonomy): domain Bacteria; phylum Pseudomonadota; class Alphaproteobacteria; order Rhizobiales; family Rhizobiaceae; genus RCIO01. Next base: position 56,944 of record CAZVTK010000011.1, on the reverse strand, counting down.
ACCATATCCGCGACATCAGCCGCGGCCGGCAATTCGAGCAACGGGACGTATCGCGTCACGTAGCGGCGCTTGGAGTCATCCCAGAATCGGACCTCTATTTCCGTATCGGCCGTGAACTTGGACGATTGAAAATCGCCACCCTCCGCCATGTCGACCGACAAGAGGATCTCACGAAGCGTGATGTGGCCCGTTCCGCCGCAAAGCCGGTCCCGGACTCGGCCGATATCGACGTTGAGCGGCTTGCCGCACACGGCGCCTACTGGCCACCAAATCGGGCCGCAGATGCCGCCGACAAGCCGCGTTGAGATATGACGCACGATCAAATCCTCCTCAAACGGTGGAAACGCTAGGCGCGAATAGCGGCGATCACGCGGAGCGCGATGTCCGGTTCCAGGTCCAATGTCATGCGAACATGGCCGTACTCGTTCACTTCGGCGCGATACGTACGGTCTCGCGAGTCCTTGAAATAGACGTGGACAGTATCGCGCGGCCGGTCCGCATGATCAGTGAACGTTAGGCCGGCGTCCCGGAAAGCCTGCAGGGTCGCGGCGCGCTGGTCCGCGCAAGCCTTTGCGTCCGCGATGCGTTGCGCGAAGTGTGGCCACATATAGGCCATGCGCGGCAGCACGCGCCGAACAATGTCCTTCGCAATCTGCTCCGGAGTCTTCGCCAGCGTGAACTTTGCTTCGCAATCAAACGATTCACGGCGGCCCAGTTCCGCATTCCACGGAGCAACATCCGACCCCCAAATAACGCGGCCTTGAAGATCCTGCGGAGCTACGTACGTTGCGCGGCCAGTACCGCTCCAATGATCGGCCGAAACCGAAAGCGCCAAACCGTCGCCGGACCGGTCCAATCGCATATAATGATGATGATCGCTCGGATCATTGTCCGGCCGGACGGTCCAAACCTCGCCCGTGGCATCGTTCAACAAACGCGGCAACGCCGCGCGAAGCGCCAAAAATGACGCTTCGGATTCGTCTTTCGTGAGCTTTGCCATGTTGATGACTCCACAAACGGTTGAATCACTGGCCAACGGAACGGCGCCGCGCGGCGCGCGTCGCGGCATCGCGGATCACGCGGGCGATGGCGCCACGGTATTCCGTCGGGTAGTACTGGCCGGCGCAGTAATGCGCAGTCCACCCGAGGCGCGGCGGATCATGCGGCTTGCTGGATAGATGACGGTCTAAATCGCGGTATTCCAGCTCGACCCGCCCACCTTGCGCCGCGTGTTGCAGATCATCGTTCGTCACTCCCGCGAAGAAAGCGTCTCTCGCCGCCGCTGCCACCTCGCGCAAGCCTTTCGCCGCGTGCCGCGCATCCGCGCGATACGCCGCCACGCCGCGCTTGTAGGCATCGCCATAGGTGCCAGGCGACACGTAGTTATACGGATCAAACCCGGGCCGCTCGCATGCCAGGTTGACCAGCGCGACCAGTGCGGCCGGCGCAGTGTGAACCGGCCAGTAACCGGCATTTTCCAGGATCGAATAAGCGCGCTTGCCCATGTTCGGATCTCCGCCGCGCTGGATTGCGCGGATAGCCAAACCTAGGACGCGCCAGGCGATGGAGTCAACAAACAGTAGAGGGTCCGCGCGAATATTTTTCGCAGCTCGCAAACCGGTTTGGACTCTGCGGAACCGCGCCCACCCGCTCGCCCACCCGCTCGCCCACCCGCTCGCCCGCCCGCTCGCCCGCCCGCACATGAGAAGGCGCCCGCGCACGCGATATCGCCAGACCCTACCCAGACAAATTGACTGGACCTACCCAGACAAATTGATTGGGAAATCGGCTGGACCTACCCAGACAAATTGATTGGAAAAATGCCCGGACCTACCCGGAAAAATTGACTTCCGGCGAACCGGAAGCCGAGTGCCGTGTCGTGGGGTATCGTCTCGCCCCTACTCGGACAAATTGACCGCCCCGGCCTAGACGTAATGATCGAGCAGGTTCCGAACCGGTTCCGGCATGTCGGCCAGGTCCACCAGGCGCCGCAGCAAACCGGTTGTGCGGTCATCGACATCATCCAATCGGCTCACCAACAGGACCAGGTGCAGGACGCAATCCTGCAGGCTGGTCGGCTCGCCGGCGAGGATCGCGTCGACCGCCCGGTCGATCCGCTCCGATGCGTCTTTTGCTGCATCTGCGTCGTGCCGTCCGGTATTACGATAGGAGTTCCACGCAAGCATAAGTTCCGTAAGCATTTTACCGCCCCCTCGTCGGAAAAATTGACTGCCCCTACTCGGACAAATTGACTGCGAAAAGTCACTGAGTCAACAAACGGTGGAAATCATCTTGACACCTTAACGTCCGGTCGGCAACCTCGGACTCAACAGATGGTGGAGAAACTCCCTTGGGCACGAAACCCCCCGGCAAGGGTCACAACAGCCGATCCGACGAAACCGATGTCGGCGGCATCGCCGCGGACCGGCTCCGCTCCATCGTCGAGCGGGTGGAACGGCTGATCGAGGAGAAGGCCGCCCTCCAATCCGACATCAAGGACGTCATGGCGGAGGCGAAATCGGCCGGCTTCGATGCCAAGGCCATCCGCACCATCCTGCGCATCCGCAAGCAGGACCCCGCAATCGTCGAGGAGCAGCGCCACCTGGTCGCGCTCTACGGCCGCGCGCTCGGCATGGACGTCGGAGGAGACGAACTATGAACGTGTCAAACCGGATGGCTTGCCTCGCTCGGATGGAAGACCGGCGACGCCGACGCGAGAACACCCGGCGTCGGGGAATCGTAATTTGCCGGGTGTTCGCGTGGGTCGTCCTGCCCGCCGCCCTTTGGGCGTTCATCCTCTGCCCGGTGATCGCGCGATGACCGGCTGTAACGAATGGACGTCCTACGCGAACGACCGGCGCGGCGCGGTCGAGGACACGCTCATCAGGGTTCGTGACGTTCTCGGGGCGCCGGCGGTGAAGCGAATCCTCATCGACCACGGCGATGCGACGAAGTTCGCCGACATCCCTGACGACCGTTTGAGTGAGGTAGCCCGCGTCGCGGCCGACCTTCTCGCCTATCACCGCAACGAGGAGAAACCGGTGACGAGCAACGTACAACCCACTGTCACCGAGGCGCTACTGCAGGACGCCGCGGCCATCGTCAACGGCGGCCGGCGGGCCTCGAACGGAGCGCCGGAGCGCAGCTTCGCCGTCATCGCCATCTTCTGGAACGCATACCTCGATGCGTTGCGCAGCCGGCCAGGGGCGCCGCCGGGCGACGTCACCCTGACCGACCTGGACGTCACGCAGATGCTCGAACTGTTCAAGATGGCCCGCGGCCTGACCGGCGATGACCACAACCGGGACCACTACCTCGACCGCATCGGCTACGCGGCGCTCGGATACGAGCTGGTGGCGACGGAGGACCGGCTGTGAACGCCGACACCCTGGCGGTCGCGATCGACCGCGCAAATCGGTTTCTCTCCGAGGCAAAGACCCTGCTCGTGGCGCACCGGAAAGCGGAGGCGAGCAAGGAGCCGTACTCCTACTCGCCGATCACAGGCTCACCCCTGGCCGGCACAGTGAAGCGGGCGAGCATGGACCTGACGCGGGCGCTCGCCACGCTGCGGAGGCCGGGGTGATGGTCGAGCGAACCCTGCAGACCGGCGTGAATCGGCTGTGCGTCTATGTCACATGGCACCCGCGGTCCGTCCTCACCGACATGGTCCTGCGACAGATACGGATCTACGGTGAGGCCGGCTTTCACACCCTGGTCGTCAGCAACAACCCGACCGTGGACCGGCGGCTTTACGACGTCGCCGACATGGTGCTGCCGAGGCTCAATGTCGGCCATGACTTCGGGGCGTGGAAGGACGGGCTCGCCGCCCTGCACGCACCGACCGAGCATCTGTTGCTGGTGAACGATTCGGTCTGCGGCCCGTGCAATCCGTTGCCGTTGAGTCGGATGCTCGACCGACCGCCCGGCGTTTACGGGCTCACCGACTGCGCGATCCACCGGCACCATCTGCAGTCCTACTTCCTGCTGTTCTCCGGCCGACCTGCCATCGCATCGGCGTATCGCTGGTTCGAGAACCTGGTGGTCCCGACCAGCAAGCCCGAGGCCATCGCATGCGAGGTGCGGCTGTCGGCGGACATGCAGCGGGAGGGTCATGTTCTGGGCTGCGAGTTCGGTACGTCGGTGATCACGCAGGGCGCGGACGTGGATTGGCTCAACGCCATCCGGCCTCCGACGCGGAGCCGGTGGTCCAACCCGCGGGCGTGGGATCGGCCTGCGGCGGTCCAGCGAGCCAGCGATCCCCGGCGCCCGCTCAACCCGACCCATCACCTGTGGCTGCCTCTGCTCAAGCGCGGCTTCCCGTTCATCAAGCGGGACCTGCTCGTCCGAAACCCCGGCAGCGTGCCGGGGGTTCCGCATTGGCGCTATCACTGGCCAGCGGGCAGCGTCGTGTCCGCGGAAACGGTTTACGACCACCTGAAGGACTTCATCGAAGAAGAGGCGGTGCGCGATGTCCTTTGATCAGCGCGACGGCGGGCCGGCATTTCCCTTCATCGACACAGTGGTTGGCGGAAGTAACGACAACTACCGAGGCGACGCTGGATGCGGCGCATGACCCCGCCGCGCGCGAAGCCGGTGCTGGCGTGGGGGATCGTGCGCGGCGACGGACGCCTTGCGCTGATCGCGTTCCCCGACCGCCCGCACGAGGAAATGCTGCTGCCGGGCGAGCGCGTCGCCCGCGTCGAAATCCGCGAGATCGAGGAGGGGCAAGACGATGACCACAACAGGAGCAACAGCCATGAACATTGACAACCTGACCATCGCGCAGGCGCGCGAGATCGCCGCCATGTTCGGCGCGACGAGCGCCGCCCCCGCACCTCACCCCATGGTCGGACAATACGTGATCCTGCGTTGCTATAGCGCAGGCGTGCATGCCGGCTGGCTGGTGTCGCAGACCGGAGATCAGGCGGTGCTGCGCGACAGCCGCAGGCTGTGGTCGTGGACGGCGGAGGCGGGCGTCGCGCTCTCCGGCCTGTCGCAGCACGGGCTGAAGGGAGGCAAGGTGGACACGCTGGTCCCGCAGATCGCGCTGACCGGCGTGATCGAGACGATCCCATGCAGCGATCATGCGCGGGAGACGATCCATGGCGCCTGATCCACGCCCCAACTATGGCTCTGGCCCCGGCTATGGCTATGGTTCCGGCTATGGCTATGGTTCCGGTCATGGCTCCGGCTCCGGTCATGGCTCTGGCTCTGGCTCTGGCGATGGCTCTGGCGATGGCTCTGGCGATGGCTATGGCTATGGCTATGGCGATGGCTCCGGTGCCGGCTATGGCGATGGCTCCGGTGCCGGCGCCGGCGCCGGCGACGGCCCCGGTTACGGCTATGGCGATGGCTCCGGTGCCGGCGCCGGCGACGGCCATGACCAGTAGCCCGACGCGGGAGGAGGTGGAGTGGTTGGCCGATGCCATCGTTTTTGGTCCGCCTGACTGCATCGCCGAGACTGTGCAGGATGCAGCCGCCGCCCTCCGCGCCCTCCTCGCCCGCGCCGAGGCTGCGGAGCGAGAACGCGACAACTGGAAGCGCCGCGCCGAGGACATGCACCGCCGCGTCACCGCTGCGGAGGGCTGTGCCTACAACAGGTGGATGCGCGATCAGCGCGACGCCGCGCGGGCCGAGGCGGCGAGGTTGCGGGAGGGGCTGCAATTCTACGCGGACCCGGCGAACTGGCGGGACACGCCCTCGTGGGACGGTGATCCCGATTGCATCACGCCAAAGGCGATCCCGGTGGACCGTTCGCAGGACGGCTCTCCGTGTGATTGCGGGGATCGTGCCCGAGCCGCGCTCGCCGGGGAGGCCGGGCGCCATGGCTGACGCGGTTCGCCTGGACGAGTGCCCGCCAGGGCTTTTCATGTTCGATGGAACGCTCTGCTTCCGGTCGGAATACACCACGACGCTAGACAACCCGCGCCGCTACCAGCCCGACGCCTATGTGGTCGAAACCGGCGAGTATTTTTGGGGCGGGGCCAAGACCACTGAGGAACGGTCTGCGCTGATGGTCGTGCCGGTTTCCGGCCTCACCCCCGCCGACCTCGCCGCCGAGCGCGCCGAGGCAGCGAGATTGCGAGAAGACCTAAACGACGTTGGGCGCATCTGCGCCGCGATCATAGGAGAAAATGAAAGGCTGCTCCGCGCTATCGGCCTCAACGCGGACTATGCCCGGGTTCCACGCGATCTGGTGTGCAAGCATGCAGCCGCGCTCGCCGGGGAGGCCGGGCAGTGAAGCTCTCCGAATTGATCGCTGCCTACGGCGATGACGTGGTGCAGTTCCAGAACCTGGATCAGTGCATCTCGAGCTTCACGCAGAACAAGGGGCACGCGAAGATCACGTTCGGCACTGAGCAACCATGCGGCATTGACGGCACGGACAAGCTCGGCCTCGTGGTCTGGCTCGATCGCAAGCGCGTGCAGGAGATCATCGCAGCCAATAAGGAGCCGCGCCAATGACCGCTGACCGCGCCGGCTGGCCCGATCCCGCGCGACCCGGCTACCCGCTGCATCCCGAGCGGGACGGGTGGCATTGGCTGCACCATAAAGAGGACCTGCGGCCAATCCCTGCCATGTGGAATGCCGCACTCGCCGGCTGGACGTGCGGCACGCTGCATTCACCGGGCGGGATCGTGGATCTTGGTTACACCTACCTCGGCCCCTGCATCCTGCCCTCCGCGCTGGCCGAGCGTGAGAAGGAGGCATACCGGCGCGGCTGGCTGGATCGCGAAAGCGACTTCATGGCCGGTGTTGAGCGCACCGGAATGGCGGTGACGGACGAAAGCGCGCTGGCCGAGCGCGACGAGCGCATGCGCGAGGAAGGCAGGCGGGAGGCTTTCGAGGAAGCTGCTCGGATTGCGGACAAGGAACGCGGCGACTTCGCGGGAATGCTCCAACCGGAAACGGCCTACGGCGCCATGTGCGTGCGTAACGCCATCCGCGCGCGGTCGGAGGGGAAGGGATGAGCGCCACCGCGACGTTTGGCCTGATGGTGCTGAGCAAAATCCACCGCGAGCAGACGGAGATCGAACGCATGAAGCTCGAACTGACCGACGCCGAGCGCGCGACCCTCTCCGGCCTGCGCGACGGCACGCTGGTGGCGGTGCCGAGGGAGCCGACAGAGGCGATGCTGCAAAACACCGTTGATGCGGCCGGAACAATTCGTGTTCTGGATTTCACGACGCCAGCAGAGCGTGCGGAGCCGTTCCTGATCGCGCGCTTCACCTACCGCGCCATGCTCGCCGCAGCCCCGGAGGCGCCGGGCCGTGGAGACAAGCCATGACCAAAGCCCGGTGTCATCAGGAGGCGGTTTTGATTCGCGGTCTGACGGCCAGGGGGTGGCGGGCGCTCGGCCGCACCGGCTGCGGTCACATGCGGTTCCGCTGGCCGGTGAGCGGTGCGGAGCTGATCGCGCCGAGCAAGATGCAATCGGATCTGCGGAAGCGGGTGATGCAGAAATTTGTTCGTGCCGAGGCTCAACAAACAACGGGGGTGCGCGATGCGTAGATTCCTCTACCGCCTCACCAACCGGCTCCCGTGCCGGATCATCGACGAGGGCGGCCGGCCGTACTTGGAGAGGTATTATCTCTGCAGCCTCGGCGAGATCCGCATCTACATCCACCGGTTCGTCGGCAGTGACCCGGACCGCGGCCTCCACTCCCACCCCTGGACGTGGGCGCTCAGTCTGGTGCTCTCGGGCTGGTATTTCGAGGAGCGGTTTTCCGGAACAGACACCCCGGTCTTTCGGCGTGTCCGCTGGCTCAACTGTTTGTTGGGAGAATCCTTCCATCGGGTGGTGATGCCAGCGGATCATATCAACTCACTGCACGGCGACGCTCGTGGAGAGGCGATCCGAACCTCCGGCAGCATTCCTCGCGAGTGCTGGACGTTGTTCATCCACAAGGCGCAGGAGGGTGGCCGGCGATGGGGCTTTCTACGCCCCTTGGCCCGTGGAGGTATCGTCCGTCTCGATGCGGGCGTGCGCTTGGTACAGGAGACTGTCGAGACATCGCAGGTCTTCACCCCCTTCACCTACCCCGGCGGCAAGACATCCTCCGGCCGGTGGTGGAAAGCGGTTCCGAGGGGCCGCGACGAGCCGCGTCGGAGACCGCCGTCGTGAGGGACTACACCTTCACATGCGAAGGGCGGACGGTTCCGGTCGCAGAGATGTCCACGGCGGACATCAAGTACTGCCTTGGCGTCGGCTTCGTCATCAATCACAGCGACCATCCCGCTGACAACCGTCAAGCCGTGCGGGATCGCCTCATCCTCGAACTCTTCATCCGGGAAAGGAACCTCCGCGGTGAGCAATAGCCTGATCATCGAGAGCGCCGTGCAGGTCATGGACCTGTGCCACGGCGCCGCCGTCAAGGCCGGTTGGTACACCGACCTGCAGACCGGCGAGCGCATCCGACGCAATACGGGCGAGATCCTGATGCTCGCAGTGTCGGAGGTGTGCGAGGCGTTCGAGGCGTGGGAGAGCCGCGCGATGGACGACAAGCTGCCGAACCGCTGCGGCGTGGAAGTCGAACTGGCCGATGAACTGATCCGGCACTTCGACACCCTGCCGGGTCTCGGCCACGGGGACCAGTTCAACGAAGCACTTCTCCTGCTCGAACGGGACCGCGTTCCCTACTATGGCGGCAACGGCTCCCGGCCGGGGGAGGAGCGGTTCCTGGGCATCATCCGACACATCTCGGACGCCATGGAAGCGGACCGAAAGAAAGCGGCGTCCCGTCGATACCCGAGCCTGCCGGGTCTCGTCGTCCATGTCGGCCAGGCGGTCCGTGCCACGATCGGCCTCGCGAACCTCCTGCAAGTCGACCTGTGGGGTGCGATCCACGACAAGGTGGCGTTCAACGCCACGCGGGAAGACCACAAGATCGAACATCGGAAGGCCGCCGGCGGGAAGGCGTACCGATGAACCTGGTCGATCTGCTGACCGGCTTCCTGGTCGGCATGTCCTTCGGCGTGTTCGCCGGCCTGGCGGCCGTCTTCATCGTCGCAGGCTTTTACAAGCTGGTCAGGCGGTGACTCCTCTTGACGCCAATCTCAACAAATGGTGGAGTCCTTTACCAGAAAGGAATCAAGCATGAACGCCGTCCCCTCTACCAGCTTCATCCCGGAGATCGTGCCGGGCGACAGCAAGGCCGCCCTCGCAGCCGCCGATGCGACGAAGTCGAACACCTACTTCCTGGTCGATCCGACCGAACTCAACGTGATGCAGGACTTCAACGTCCGCATCCGCGGCACGGCGGAGTGGGACAACCAGGTCCAGGCCCTGATGCAGTCCATCCGGGCAAACGGATACCTGGCCGACAAGCCGATCTCCGTCGTGGTGGACAAGGACGACGAGGGCAAGAGCCTCCTGTGGGTGCTGGACGGGCACACCCGCCTGGAAGCGGTCCTCAAGCTGATGAGCGAGGACTTCCCGATCGAGAAGGTGCCGGTGGTCGTGAAGCCCGCCAGCACCAACGCCGAAGACATGCTGGTCCAACTCGTCACCAGCAACACCGGTACGCCGCTGACACCGATGGAGAAGGCCATCGTGGTCAAGCGGCTGCAGACCTACGGGTGGGATGACAAGAAGATCGGCGAGCGCATCGGCCTGACCGAGAAGTACGTCGGCGACCTGGCGGTCCTGATCGGCGCGCCGCAGCCCATCCGCTCCGCCGTCATCAAGGGCACCGTGTCGGCGAAGACCGCGGTGGACCTGGTGCGGACGCACGGCAAGGGCGCCGTCGAGGCGCTGAAGCAGGGCGCCGCGGCAGCGGGCGACGGCAAGAAGGTCATGCCGAAGCACGTCAAGAAGCCGGCCACGGTGGAGAAGAAGCCTCGCAAGGCGAAGGGTCCGGTGCCCGAGCAGCAGGGCAAGACGGTCGCCTCGCCGCCGCCTGACCATGATGCGACAACGCCGCTCGCCGCCATCGACTATGCGCTGTCCGTCCCGGCGGACGGCCTCGCCTGGCTCAAGCTGTGGCGCGCCGGCGACGCCGATACCTTGGCCGAACTGACGGCATTCCTGGACCCGGATGGAGGGCTGTAACCATGGTCGAGAACCAGCACCGCAAAATCTCGGGCTATCGCGATTTGACCGAAGCCGAGATCGCCTTGATGAATGAGATCAAGGAGCATGAGAAGCGCACGGCCGATCTGCATCGGCGCGTTGTCGCCGTCATCGGCCCGCCGGCGGTCGAAGATACGTACGACAGTGATGTGTCGGAGCGTCGACGGCAGGCGGCTGTGGCGAAGACGCAGTTTGAGCACGCCTTCATGCGTCTTGTCCGTGTGGTGGCGAACCCGCTCTCACCGTGGCGGGGTTGATGTGATGTCGCCCGTCCGTGTGGACCCGACGCCCGGCAGCAAGTGGCGCATGCGGACGGGCGTCATCGAGGTCGTCGGCATCGCGAACGTACACAAGTCGCACAACGCCGACTTCCCGAAAACCGTCTTCTACCGCACCGAAGAAGGCCACCTCGAATGCAGGTCCATCGCACGCTTCCGGACGGCCGTGCTGGCGCGCGTGACGTGCGTCGTCCGGCGCGAGAACGACGAGATGGTCTGCACGACATGCCGGCGTCGGTGGGACATCAGAGAGCAGGGACCGGAGTGCAGATGGCTGAATCCCTCCTGACCATCGAGAGCGTCGCCAAGCTGACGGCCCTGTGCCGGGCGACGATATACCGATGGGTCGCGGCCGGCCGCTTCCCGCGTCCGATTCAACTCGGCCCGCGGACGGTTCGGTGGAAGTCCGCCGAGGTGGACGCCTGGATCAACGGCCGCTCTCGAACGGGAGAAGACGATCTATGAACACGCTGGACATCTATCGGGGCGGCGGGCGGCCGTTGCATGACGTCAGTTGCTACCGCCGGGTTCCGCTTGGCAGCACGCCGCTGTGCCACGCCATGCAGCGTCACGGGAGCGACAAGGCGAGCGGCTGGCACAACTACACGCCGTTCTATCACCACCTGCTGCGCGGTCGTGCGTTGCGACGGATCTTCGAGTGTGGCATCGGTTCGGTAGACCCCGAGATTCCGTACTCGATGGCCAGCCAGCGCGCATACTACTGGCCAGGGGCGAGCCTGCGCGGCTGGCGAGACGCATACCGGTCCGCCGTCGTGTTCGGCGCCGACATCGACCGGGCAGCCGTGGACGCCGTGGCCGGAGAGCCAGGCATCATGGCTTATCAGGTCGACCAGCGGGACCGTGATTCGGTCCGTTGGCTGTGGCACCGCGCGGCCGGCGACATGGACCTGATCGTCGATGACGGCTGCCACGAGTTTCAGGCGAACGCCACGCTGCTCGAAGGTTCGATTCACCACCTGGCCGAAGGCGGCCTCTACATTATCGAAGATGTGAAGCCGGAGACACGCACGTCGTGGGCAGCGTTTCTTCGTCTGCTCCCCGTGCGCGGCATCTTCGTCAAGATCCCTGGCGGGGGGACAACGGTCGGCGACAACAACCTGATCGTGTTGGAGCGCACCGAGTAATGGGCCGGGTCGTCGCCTCCGCCGATGCGCGGCTGTTCGGTGTCTATCTCGGCCGGACGATGAAGGCGATCCGAAAGGCGCAGCGCGTCAAGGGTCACGCGGTTGCAGAGGACATCGGCCTGACGCCGGTCGCTGTATCGAATTGGGAAACCGGCAAGACGGTGCCCGAAATCCGCCACCTGTTCTCGTTCTGCGATCGCCTCGGCGTGCCGATCTGGCGTGTACTGGCGCGAGCCGAGCGGGCCTACCGCATGCACCGAACTATGGAGCGCGACCGCGCACGGCACGGAGAGTCCGATGACGACGCGAGCTGATCGCATCTTGTCGCCCCGCATCACGAAGGCCATGCGCGGCATCGAGATTGGCCCTTGGCACGCGCCGTTGTGCCCGAAACGCGAGGGGTGGAGCGTCCTGATCAACGACGTGCTTCCTGTCGACGATCTGCGACAACGCGCAGCCGCAGACCCGAACATCCCGGCCAGTGGGGCGGAGATGATCGAGGAGGTGGACCTGGTAGGACCTGCGCATCGCCTGGACAAACTGACCGAGGAGCGGTCGTTCGATTTCATCGTATCGTCGCACAACTTCGAGCATCTGCCGAACCCGGTTTCGTTCCTGCAGGCCGCGCAAGTCGTCTTGCGGCCCGGGGGCGTGCTGACGATGGCGGTGCCGGACAAGCGGCGCATCTTCGACCGGTTTCGTCCGCGTAGCACGCTCGGTGATGTCGTTGAGGCGTACCGGCAAGACGCCGAACGGCCATCGGGCCGACAGGTTTTCGACTTCTCGACGCACCACACGGCCGATGGTCGGTCTGCGGCCCGAGACTTGAAGGCGCAGCATGGCCTTTGGGTGCAGAACGACGACACCTACCGCGACGTTCATTGTTGGGCGTTCACGCCGATGTCGTTCACGTCGATCGTACACGACCTGCGATTCCTCAACTTCATTGCCTTGGACCTGGAGGACGTGGTCTCGGCCGGTTTCGAGTTCTACGCGCACCTCCGCAAACCCTCGGCGCCGACGCAAGGCTATTTCTCGGACGAGAGCTTTCACTATGCGCGTCGTGATCGTCTGTTCGCCGATATGCTGAAGGAGGACCGAGAGTGACCATCACTTTTGCAGACCTGTCGGAGACACCGGACCCGGCGCTGATCCCATACCTCGATCGACCCGAGGCGCAGCCATATGGTCCTGACGAGACTGCCTGGCACCGGAACGGCGTGCTCATCCTGCGTAACTTCTTCGATGCTGACGAAGTCGATCGCTACTCTGCCGTTCGCGCGGCCGTGCCAGCCGAGTTTTATGAGCGCGGCTATCCCGGCCCGACGCCGTATGAGCACGTGCCGGAAATGCGGGCGCTGTGTCTCGAACCACGCTTGATGGCCATCCTGGCGAACCTCATCGGCGAGCCAATGATGCTTCATCTGTGTCTGACGCCATGGGTCAGCACCGAACGCAACTGGCATCAGGACGACTATCTCAACCCGCCGCACGTTAACTCCTGGTACGCCGCGGCATGGATCGCCCTGGACGACATCCACCCGGACAGTGGGCCGTTCGAGTACATCCCCGGTTCACACACCTGGCCGCTGATGCGCAGGGACAAGGTGCTCGCTTGCATGACCGAGGCCGAGCGGAGCGAGGTAGACCCGATCAGCGGTGCGGCCGTGTGGCCGAAGACATCGGAGCGGATCGTTGTACCGGCGACCGAGGCCGAGATCGCGGCCAGGGGGGTGCCGGCGAAGCAGTTCATCGCGCACAAGGGCGACGTCCTGATCTGGCACGGCCGGCTCATGCACCGCGGCACCGAACCGCGCGTGCCCGGCATGCTCCGCAAGGCACTCATCGCTCACTACTCGGGCGTGAACCACCGGCCCGACATGCCGAACCGCCGAGAGGAGAACGGCGGGGTCTACGCCGTGTTCGATCATCCGCTGTGGGGGAGGGTGTGGTGAACCTCCGCCTCCTCGTCTGCGGCGGCCGGGACTTCGGCGTCCCGCTCCTCCGCTATCCGAGCCAAGCGGAGGTTGCGGCGGATCGGAGACGGTGGTCTCGTCAACGGGGCCACTTGTTCCGTGTCCTGACCGCCGTCCATCGGCGCGTCGGCATCTCCGAGGTCATCCACGGTGCGGCCAGGGGCGCCGACCACCTGGCTGGCCTGTGGGCGCGGACCAACGGCGTGACCGAGAACCGGTTTCCTGTCGAGCACGTCAAGGACGGCCCCTGGCCGAGTGCCGGCCCGATGCGCAACGAACGGATGTACCGGGAGAGCAAGCCGGATATGGTTCTGGCGTTCCCCGGCGGACGCGGAACGGGGCATATGGTCAAGGTGGCGCGGGAGTGGCAATGCCCGACGTACGAGGTGCAGGGATGACACGGGATTCAATCAGACAACCATTCTCGATCGTGACCAGTGTCAGTAGTAGCGGTGACGTTCGAGTACTCGGGACCGCTGGTGATGCGGTTGATCGCAGAAAGCGGAAGCGGCTAGTCCGCAAGTGGCTGCTTGAGGCGGGCGTGTGCCGGCGAACCGCATACCTGCCGGACGCGCTACGTCGGGTGTCCTATCGAAACCTCGATAGTTTCCGTTCCCGGCGATCGGAGCCGTGAACCTCCGCGCTCCGGTCTCTCGACCGCTCTGCACCGACCCAAAGCCGATGACCGGCCAGCGGGTCCTCGACATCGCGCGGCAACGAGGGTTGTTCGAGGTCACTTGGCACTACCGAGAGCGAAGCCTGCGCCATCTCTGCCGGCGGTTGTGCAAGGCTAAACTGCTCCGGTGCACCCGCTCGTCGGCGGGGCTGGACGTGTTCAAGGTGACGCCGGACACCCTCTAATCGAGGGTTCTAATCCCGGTTGCTCCGCCCAACTTCGATTTCAATTCCGACCAGTGGTGGGGTATTGTAGGGTTTGATGATGGCCCCTCGAAGCCTCTGGATCGCCCTGGCCGTCTTGTCTGTCGTCGGTTCGGCCGGCGTGATAGTCCGTGAAGCGTATGCCCCGCCCTACCAGCCCGGTCCGCGGCAACTGGACGTGCTTGCCGCCACCAAGGACCGTGGATATCCAGGTGCCGTATTCACCAGCCCATCCACTCTTGTCATTTACACCCGAGCCCCACACCACCGGCTGGATGTTCGGACGGCTTGTGGGCTCGGCCGGAACGCCGGCCTTGAGGTGTTGAGCGTTTTCGCCATAGACGACCGGGATCGTTCGACCCGCCTCGAAACTTTTCACTGCGACCTGCGCCGATAATTAGCGGGTATCCGGGCGGGTATCGCCGAGACGCAGATCCCCGTAACGGAACAAAATCAACGCGGTAGCCGCTCCATTCGACGGACACCCTGTCCGCCATCACAGCGTCTCAGATCGTCGCACACAAGCGCAGAACGCAGGAAAATCAATCCTCTAAGGCGATTTGATTGTCGCACACCGTCTAAGACAATCGCTGTTGATCGCACATAATCGGCGGGTAGATTGGTGGGTATCGCCGGATCGGATACCCGCCATGCCCCTGACCGACGTCCAATGCCGCAGCGCCAAGCCGCAAGCCCGGGACTACCGCCTGCCTGACGCGGGCGGCCTGCACCTCTTCGTCACGACCGCCGGCGCCCGCCTATGGCGCCTGCGTTACAAGGTAGGCGGCAAGGAGAAGACGCTATCCATCGGCCCCTACCCGGAGATCGGTCTGTCGGCCGCCCGGGATGCCCGGGACGCCGCTAAGGCGGTCCTGCGGGGTGGGCAGGACCCGGCCAGGGTGAAGCGGCGTGCCGGCGGCTCTGACGCCTTCGAGGCGGTCGCCAGGCGGTGGCACCAGCAGAAGAAGCCCACCTGGCGCCCGGTCCACGCCAACGACGTCCTGACCAGCCTGGAGCGCGACGTCTTCCCGGACATCGGCACGACCCCCCTGGCCGGTATCTCGACGCCCGACGTGCTGGACCTGCTCCGCAAGGTAGAGAATCGCGGCGCGATCGAGACTGCCCATCGGCTGCGACAACGGATCAGCGCAGTGTTCGTGTTCGGTATCGGAGAGGGGCTGACCAAGGACGACCCCGCGGCCGTCATCAAGGGCGCCCTCAAGCCGGTGGTGAAGGGCCGCCAGCCCGCCGTGGTGACGCTGGACGGCGTGCGGGAGGTGCTGCGGAGGACGGAGGCCGAACCGGCGCACGCCGTCACAAGGCTGGCTCTACGGCTTCTGGCGCTCACCTCAGTTCGGCCGGGCGAGATCCGCGGCGCCACCTGGACGGAGTTCGAGATCGATGACCTTGAGCCTGTGTGGATCATCCCGGCCGAGCGGATGAAGATGAAGCGGGAGCACGTCGTCCCACTAAGCCGGCAAGCCGTCGAGGTGCTGGACGAGCTGCGGAAGATCACCGGTCACATGACCTATGCCTTTCCGAGCGCCCGCAGCGCGCACAAGCCGATGTCGGAGAACGCGATCGGCTACCTGCTCAACCGGGCGGGCTTCCATCAGAAGCACGTCCCGCATGGCTGGCGCGCCGCCTTCAGCACCATCATGAACGAGCGCCGGCCCGCAGACCGGCCGATCATCGACCTGATGCTGGCGCACGCACCGAAGGATAAGGTGGAGGGGGCCTACAACCGCGCCGAGCACATGGAGCGTCGGCGCGACCTGGCTCGGGAGTGGTCCGATATCCTCCTGGCCGACATGCCGCCGGCCGGGGATCTGGTCGCACTACCTGCACGGTGAGAGCGGTTCGCTCACGAGAGTCGGGGGACCGGCGCTCCCCTCCACCGCCGGCCCCCCTGGTGCCGCTGCGCTTGCCTGTCGGGCAGCAGGCCGCGCGGCGTCACTTCTCACAGACCGCCCGGTTGTAAGCCCGGTCGATCGCCATCGCCTCCAGCATCGTCCGCAGGGCCGGCGCGGTTTGCATCTCGTCGGCCGCTTGCAGTTGCAGATCGCGAGGGAACTCGGTCACGCGAGGGCACGGCCTAGAAGCGACCGTCTGACAGCCGGCGATGAGCACCATCACGGGCAGCATTCGCAGCGGCTTCATCAGCTCGGTTCCTCGCTTCGATTTCCGAAATGGCGGCGTCCCGCTGCGCCTCGATGCGACCTTGCCTCTTGCCGGCGTAGAGCAACGCACCGATAGCGGCGAGCACGCCGATGACCGGCGCGACGAAATCTTTGATCTTGGACCATATGAGGCTCCACCACATCACAGCGGCTCCGGGACCAGGCGATCCTTGACGTCGAAATAGCCTTCGATGGCCGCTTCTGTGGGCGCGGCAACAGCGACGTGGTAGCGCCACCGGCCAGGGGCGTCCGGCGTGAACTGACCGACCGCCATGCCGTCAACGGCTGTCATCGTGTACTCGTCGGACTCGGTTCCGTTCGGCGGCAGGACGAGCAGGCGCCAAGCCGAAGCATCCGTCACCGGATCGCCGTTCTTCGGACGGGCACGAACTTCGATAGCATTGCCGACGAGGTAGGGTCCTTTGCACAGCATCTACGCCTCCGTCACGGGCGCGCTCATGCGAACGCTTGCGAGAATGGGATAGTGTTCAACGTCTTCGGCCTCGATCGCGAGAACGAGCCGATGGTCGGCGACGATGATGATCGGCCGGCCGCGAGTTGCGTGAACCAACGCCGCGTCACGGCCGATTAACGTGTAAAGGCCGGGGTCCAATCGACTGTGGAACAAGCGACTGAAGCCGGCGTCGCGCCCCGACAAAACGTAGATGCCGCGCTCGGCCATGACGCTGCGGATGACACCAAGCGCCGCACCCCGGCCGTCAAGCGTGTAGAAGCCTCGACCCCCGTCCATCGCGGCTGCGCGGCGCAGAATCGCGCTGCGGCCGAAGAGAGCGTACTCACCTTTGTCACCGGAGAACGGGAATGTGCGACGCAGGACGGCCGCCCGGCCAGCCAAGGCGTAGTGCCCCCCGGCCGCATCAAGCGCCTGCCGAACGGCGAGTAGCGTCGCGTCGCCGCCTGCGAACGAATACAGGCCGCGATCTCCGTTGAGCGACTTGCCGCCCTGCAAATCGGCATCGCCGCCTGCCAGCGCATAGACGCCGCGGGTCGTGACAAGCGACCGGATGGCGAGCAGGGCCGCATCACCGCCGGCGAGGGTGTAGATGCCTCGATCGGTGAGGAGGATCTTCCCCGCTTGCATCTCGGCGTCGCCGCCGGCCAGGGTGTAAGCGCCCCCGCCCGCATCGAGTGGCGCGCGTGAGGCGAGCAGTAGAGCGGCTCCGCCGGCGATGGCATACGCGCCTCGCTGCGCGTCGAGCGATTTGCCTGCTTGCAGGACCGCCTCGCCACCAGCCAGGGCGTAAGGACCGCGCTCCGCGATCAGTCGGCCCGCGTGGTACAGCGTCGCCGTGCGTCCGGTCGTGGCGTACGTGCCGGCGTCCGCGATCAGGGCTCGCGCACGAGCCATGATGGCGTCGCCGCCGTTGAGGGAGTAGATGCCGCGCTCGGCCGGTGTTGCGGCGCCGCGGAGTAGACCGGCGTCACGTCCGATGAGCGTGTAGATCCCGCCCTGCGCGTCGACGGATGCGCTCTTGGCGAGTGTCGCGTCGTCACCGAACACTGTGTAATCGGTGCCGCTGCCATTGAGCGCGTAATTGCGACGTAGGTCCGCCCCCTGGCCGGCGCTGTCGTAGGCGCCCGGCTCGGCGTCGAGTGCATATCCGCGGCGCAGATCCGCGGAGCGACCGGTTAGCGAATATGAACCCGGTTCTGCATCGAGGTTCGCCGCGTCCTCGCCTTCGAGCAGCATATAGCCGCCGTTCTCAAGGAGGATAGCGCCCCCATCTTCCTTGAGAACCTTCGCCATGTCAGGGCGCGACCCACATCTGCATGAAGTCGATACTCTGGATTTCGTTCGGGTCGGTCATCGCCTCGATGGCGATTTGCAACTCCGCTTCGCGAGCAAAGCAGGCTGCGACATACGCTGCGACTTGCACGCCGACGCTGATAATCTGCTCGCCTGAGAGGGTGACAAACCCCTCCGGGCCTTTCCACGCGAGTTGATACGGTTGCCCCGTCTGCATCGCCATCTGCGCGAGCAGCACGGCCGCGGTGAGGCTGCCGCGCGCCTCCCGGTCCGTGTCGAACAACACGCCGTTGACCTGCAGGCCGGCCATCTCGCGCTGCCAGCGGTGATCCGCGAGGCGCTGGAGCGCAGCAGCGCGGAGAGCAGGCAGCGACGCCGCGAGCGTCCACGCATCCTGCGCCGCCTCGTGCTTTGCGCGGTAAGCGGCGTAGTCCTCGGCCGACATGCGCACCCACCCCTCGGGCGGCTTCTCGCCGACTGCCTCGCGAACCTCGGCGGGCCACTCGGGGGTGCCCTGGCGCTCGCCCTCGGGCAGTGCGGAGAACGGGAGGAAATCAACGTCCATCACGGCCTCCCGCTCGGGAAATGCAGCACGATCCGCAGATAGTCGATATAGGCTGCGCGTTGGGTAGACCCGGCGATCTTCTGGATCGCTCCGCCGTAGCCCATCATCCGCGACGAGCCGGACGGCACGTTGGTCGTGTTGGTATCGACCAGCGAACCGTTGATGTAGGAGCGCACCTCGGTTCCCGCCGCGTTGACCTCGATCCGGAGCGTTCGCGGCGCCGAGATGGATGCTGCCACACCGCTATCCACCGCCCGATTGCTGTTGTTGTTACGCGAGACGCACCACCAGTTGTGATTGCTGCGCGTCGAGGGATCATACTCGAAGAACAGCCCGTCCTGCGGGTTGCCGACCGCCGGATCGCGCGTGAACCCGATCCGCGAGGAGTAGGTATTTGTCCCATCCGACAACGCATCGAAGCGCAGCACGCAGGCTTCGAATATCGCCGCGCCAATGCCGAAATAGATGATCTGGTTCGCCGCCGAGTTGCCCGAGGGCCAGATGAAGCCGCCGCGGCCGGTCGTCCCGGTGCCTGTCCGCATGCGCAGCGACCCACCCGGGCCGAAGTCCGAGTAGGGCTCGATCGCCAGCTCGCCACCGGACACGTAGGACTGCACATTGCCGACGCCGCCGAGGAAGTCGTCGAAGAACACGGCGGCACGCGCATCTCCGAACGGCGCAAGAGCGGAAAACTCCTCGCCAACCAGTTGCAGCCCTTCGCCCGCCGTGTAGAGCCGCCCGACATCAGACACCGGCACTTTGCGTGTCGCACCGTCCTGCACGATCGGCAGAACTTCGGACCCCGCCAGCGGCGTGTCGGCCGCCGGCAGGAGGCTGATCTTGCTGTCGCTCATCAGGTGATCTCGATCGTCCCGTCCACTTCATCGAGCGAGATGGTGAACTGTTCACCGTCCTGCAGGGTGATGGACGTGCCGTAGTCCCACCAGCCGATCAGCGGGTCGGCAGGAGACGACGGCGTGTCGTTGTAGAGCACCGCATACCGAAACGGGCCGATGGTCCCGCTGTCAGCCTCGATGGCGGCCGGGCTATCGAGAACCAGTTTGTACGTTCCGCCGCTCTGCGCACTGGACAACGCCGAGACCGTCACGCCGCCGGCCGTGTAGCCATTGCCGGCACCGATCTCCGCGAGATCGGCCTTCACCGCGTCTGCCGCGGCATCGGGCGTCGTGTTGGTGAGATAGATCTTCAGCGTGTCCGCACCCAGGTTGTGGACCTTCTCGGCCAGGTGCTCGACGAATGCGTGGAACTTGTTGTAGGCGGCCATGCCGGATTACCCCTTCCGCTTCGAGAGAACGAAAACGATGACGCCGATCGCCGCGGCTGCGATGACCGCCACGCCGACGCGCCAGTCGAGGCCCTGCAGCGCGCTGATTGCCGGCGCAGCCTGTGCAGCGACGCCCGCAGCCCCGGCCACGGCAGCCCCGGCAATGACGCCCCGACCGGTGCCGGTGTGAGCGGCGTCGGACATCGTCTCGACCGGGCGCGGAACACCGAACAGCCGAAGGCCCTCGTCGATCGTCGCCGCGTCGTATGGGTTACCGCCGAGTTCGTGATGGATGATCGCCACGACCATGGCGCGTAGCGTGACGAAGTTGTGCAGGTCGAGCACGTCGTCCGGTCCGACGCCAACGGCGCGCGCCACCGCCATTACGTATGCGCTTGTTGCGTTCTCCGTGGGCGGAGCCCACCGGTCGATGATGCCGCGGACTGTCCGCAGCCCGTGCCGGTCCTGGTAGGTGGTCAGCAGCGACGCCAGCGCACGGATGCCGTACTCGTGCGAGATAAACTCGGCGAACCGACGTCGATCTTCGGGGAGCCAGGCATCGCCGAGGCCGACCTGTCCCTGCCACCGGTTCGCCGGCACGTAGTCGATGTTGCCCGGATTCCGGTTTCGGTATCCACGGCTCTGCTTCGGATCTTTCACGGACGGCCCCCATCGTTCGGACGCGACGGGAAGAGGCGCTGCAGGATCAGGTCGAGTCCCCGCTGGCCGGTCCACGCGAGCATCACCGTCAAAGTGATGCGCCACTCATCGGCGTCAGCTTGGAAGATCGTCGAGACATGCCAGCCAAGAAGCGCGAACGCACAGATGATCGGCAGCTCGTAGAGCGCGATGCCGAGAACCTTGCGCCACGACGGCGTCTCGGACCGCGTCGCATTGAGGAGGAGCAACGCTCGTCCGGCGGCGGCGGCAGCAAGAGCCTTGGCCATCACCCATGTATCCGGGTTTGGGTCAGGCATTCGGATCTCCGTGATACGCATCTCGCTCGTCCTCTCTGCTTGAGATTTCTTGCGACTGGAACACGCATACAACAAAACGGTTTCAGCCGCAACAAACAGTTGAGAATCACGTTGCGCGTGAAACCCCGAAGATTCCGTCTTCGCTCCACACAACCTCGAAGTCCGCGCCGACCGATGACAGGTTCCCGCTGCCATCGTTAAGGTCCATGTACCCGAGGATCAGATCGCCGCTCGCCAGGGAGCCGCCGGCGCGATGCACGATGTAAACGTACTTCGCGCTCACCGTGGCCGCAGCCCACGTCACATCATCTGCATCGACATGGGTAACGCCGTCCGTCCGACTGGTCGTGAGAGGACTGACCACCTGTCCCTCGGACGTATAACCGGTTCCACTGGCCTCCGAGCCCGAGATGACGGCCCACGTATCGTCAGTCGGGTCAGCCGTATGAGCCGCGGTGATGAGCACCGCAACGAAGGTGTCGCCGGTCAGGTCGATCGTACCGTCCAGGATCGCTTCGATCGCCGTGTCGACGAGAATGAAAGGGCCGGATGCCATGATCAGGACTCCACGTTGAGCGAGCCGGCCACGCCGAGCACGCGAACTGCACGAGGGGATGACGTGCCGGCGACGCCAGTGACCAACACGGAACCGGTCTGTCCGAAAACGGACACCGGGGCGCGGCGCGGCACGAAAAAGTGGTACATCTGATGCGAATTAAGGCCGTCACGCTCGGCCTCCAGTTCGATCCACCAGCCAACGTCGACGGGCTCGCCGTCGCTTCCGAGCATTGAACTGTCGTAGATCCACGCGCCGCCGGTGATACCCGACGCGGTGCGAACCAGCGTCGTGTCGTCGTAGATGCGCAGCGTGTAGGTGACGCCCGCTTCGGGTCCTACCGTGCCCGCTTCATGCTCGACGAGCTGATCTTCCTGCAGTTTCCGGTCGCGCTCCGACCAGGTGAACTCAATTTCACCGGGGTAGGCGTTTGCCAGCGGGCCGAAGCAGGGATCGCCTTCGACCCGGACATCTCCGGGCGGGTAGGGGCGGGCTTGCCGGATGGCGA
The DNA here is from genome assembly GCA_964629765.1 of uncultured Mesorhizobium sp. Classification (GTDB taxonomy): domain Bacteria; phylum Pseudomonadota; class Alphaproteobacteria; order Rhizobiales; family Rhizobiaceae; genus RCIO01. The sequence continues at coordinate 34,755 of CAZVTK010000011.1, read as the reverse complement.
TTGTCGAAGTGACGCCAGGGGCGTCTTCAATGGTCAGGCGGTCGGTCGGCGTGATAGTGAGAACCCGAACCTCAACGTCTTCGCCCTCCGCGTAGTCGCGGCTGTCAAGCCCGGTCATGTCCTCGAAAAACCAAACCAGACTGTCGGCGTCATGCGCGGCTGGCACAGTGTCCACGCAGCCTCGCCCAACCGTGACGGTCTTGGCCTCGTTGTCGATGCCGTCAACCCGCATGATCTCGTCGTTGACGAGGATCGCTTCGCCAACCACCAGCGGCGAAAGGTCCGCTGCACCGTCGAAGACGAGAACCGTGTCATAGTGGCCGACAGGCTCGGCCAGGGGCGCGGCCGCCGTCCAATCCCCTCGGCCGCGGATCTGCATCTGCTCGCCCGTGGCCGCGGTCGCAAGATCATAGGATATGGCGGTCGGGGTCGGTTGAATCGCGAGCACGGCGATGGCGCCGACATCATCCGTCACCATCGCCAGATCGCCCGGAGACAGGTTGCGAACCAGGTCGCGGTAGGTTGCCTCCTCTACCCGTACGACGGACGGTGGGTAGGCGGTGTTGTCGGGTGGCGCCCACTCTCCGGTCTCGGGCGTCGAGTACCCGGCGGACGGAAGACCGAACATATCGACCACGGCTTTGATTATGATCTTGCCGCTTGTCAGTTCGTCGTCTTCGGTCGTGGACGCACGGAGGATCAGGTTGTCGATCCCGCGCGACGGTACGGAAATCTTGAACACCGAACCGGGTACGATGCGCCAGCCGCGACGGTCCATCTCCAGCGTGAAGCGGCGGTTGGCCGCCTGTAGATCGAGATCGCGGCGCGCCACCCGCATGGCGAGATCGGCGGTCGGCAGGCCGGGGTAGGCTGCCGTCGTGCTGACGATCTCACCCATGGCCTGCATCAAGCCGGGGCTTTGCTCGCGGATGGAAAAATCCTTCCCGTTGACCGGATCAGTACCGACTACCACCACCTCGTTGAACGCATTGTCGGCGCCGCCAACCTCGTCCTCTGCGATCGACAGGAGGCCGGATGTCATCGTGAACACCGGCAGCGTCTCGGGGTCGTAGTCGCCGCGGATCAGGCGCACCCCCACCTGGCCGGTCTCAGGGTCGTCGAAGAATACGCCCCCGATGTGACTGAGAACGCTGTCCATGAACTCGCCGATGTCGCTCTGCCGGTTCCATTTGAGGCAGAGGCCAAACATTTCCGCGCACAGCACGTTGGCGGCCGAGACGAAGGACTCTTCGTGTATCCACACCGGGCTCAAGCCACGGCCCCACGACCGATCAGTAAGACACTGGTAGAGAATGTGCGCGGGGTTCATGGCGTCGATCGTGCCATCCGCCATGAGGATGCGCGCTTTCGGCTCGTACCAGACTGCGCTACGCAAGGGGTCGGTTTCGTCGATGTCCCATCCCGCAGACCAACGGGCGGCCCTGAAGGACCAAGCCTTCGGGTAGGGGTTGTTGACGGATATCTGACCACGCCAGAAGAAGGTTGTGATGCCCCGGAAATCAGGGACCAAGCCGCCGAGCAACGACTTGAACACGCTGCTGAAGGTCTGCGCCGCGTGCCCCATGAAGACGGAGAGCGTGCCGACGATCCCGCCTTCCTTCTCGTCGCCGCCGAACAGGTTCGGCTTGTCGATCTGGATATCCATGTTGTCGGTGACGCGACCTTCCCACGCCGTCAAATCGCCGACCTTGACGTGCTTGAGTACGTTCACCGGGCCTCGACCGAAGCCCATGTGAATCGAGAAGGCGTACCGATAGCCGACCGTGCTCGATTTACTTTTGCCGCCCATGGTCCGCCTCCTTGCGTGCAGCGGCAACAGCGCGCGCGGCCAGGGGGTCGCCCGTCTGTTCGAGTCTAGCGGCAGACACGCCTTTCGACACGAAGTCCGACCAGGGGATGCCGTGCGCCTTGAACCACGCGCGGCTCCCGCGCATGCAGAGGCCCGCGGCGCGGGCGTGGCGAGGGTGGACGGTGAGCGTCACTTCTTGCCCGCCTTCTTCTTGATCGCCGTCACCTTGAAGTCGCCGTACCAGAGCACCATCCAATCCGGCTGCCAGACGTCACCGAAGACGATCATCTGGCCGGTCCCTTCCTCGGCCTGCGGGAACTCGAAATCCTCCATCGAGGCCGGCTTCTTCGCCGGTGGCCGCCGGGCCATGCTTGCGGTGATGGCGTAGGAGATCGCCATCAGCACAAAAGCAATGACGAGTTGGACGATGATGCTGACGGGGTCCATGGATCAGAACACCGGGTTGCCGTCGAACGGCGACTTCATCGGAAGATGAGCGACGCCGCCGAAGTTCGGCAGGTTGTTGAAGTCATTCACGCAGGATTCGCGATTCCGGTAGCAACTCGGGTATGCGACGAAACCGGTTCCCACTTCGATGCCCGACGTGCCGCCGAGCAACGCAACCGCCGAACCTGCGTGATTGCGGATCGCCCGCCGCGCCTTGATGCCGTCCGGCGTGATCCACTCAATGAACCCGCCGGAGAAGCGGCCGTCCGGAAGACTGGCCAGGGGCGGAGATGTGACCTGCTGTCCGTCCAGGGCGGAGACGATGCCGGAGACGCCATGCGCCTCCTTCTGGACCTTGCAGCCCGCGCGGTCATAGATCATGTGCGGACACTGACGAGCCCACATGAGCCGAGCGCCGCCGCGGCGGAATGTCGCGCGCAGCGTCTTCCCGATAACTTCAGCCTTGGCGGGACTGGTCTGCCGGATTCGATCGACGAATCCTGCCCACCGCACCACTGCGTCATCGTCGTCTCGGTGATATCGACGGATGATGCACATCACACGCTCGGTCGGCGGTACAAGACGGAAGGACGTAACGAACTCGGCGGCCACGGGCATCGTGATCGTCAGCTCGTCCGACTGCGCGTCGCCCGTCTGTCGAATTGCACCACATGTGATCGGAACCGCTGAGTACGTGTGGCCGTCCAAGGTGCCGTCACGGTCTGCGGAGGCATAGCGCCACGTCACGGTGTCGCGCTGAAACTCGAAGAGGTACGTCGGGCGTCCGGCGTAGTTTGCGACTTCGTTGAATGCGAACATGGCGGCTACTCCGGCTCATCCATGGACGAGCACGTAGATACGGTGACTTCGATCCAAACAAGTTCCGTGGCGCCGCTGTTGTCGGTCGGCCGGACATAGGCGACCGCAACGGTCGCATATTCCGTGTCGACGACCATGGGGCGGACGGCAGCGACCCGTTGGACGTCTCCTGTCGGACCGACACCCGGCGGGGTGAGCCGAAAGACGTTCGATGTCTTTTGCCCTTCCAAGGGCGCATGCAGCACGAGAACTTCGTAGGCCCTCAACTGCGCGCCTACTGCTTCATAACGGCGCTCGACGACAAGCACATTCTGGTTGGGCAGGACGAAAGCGCAAACCGGTTCCCGATTGGCGAGGTGCGTGTAGCCGCTCACCGTGAGCGGGCTCAGGTTGTATATCGTGATCTCATCGCCAGGGTCGTCGAGCGCCCCATTATGGAGTCGCATACGGACCGAACCAGCAGGGCCGACGCCGTCGTAGCGACGCCAGACGGTGCAAAATCGGTTCGGTATATCCAGGAACCGGACGTCCAGAAGCCGCTCGTCCGCCCCGCCACCGGTCGATACCGGAACCGGAGCGACGAAAGTCTCATCGTAGAAACTCACAACGCCGAGCCTGATGCGCCCCGTGTCTGCGTCGTGGACGACGACCGCCCATGTTGCGAACAGGTTCGTGAGGGGCGTCGCGTGTGCTTGGTCGTAGTTGCCGGCAGCGATTACGGTCCCGGCCAGGGGCGGGTCGCCGACCTCCCACGCGCCGAACGACACGGATGCGCCTTCGTTCAACATCACCGCGCGGTAGTCGGCTCCGTCCATGGACAGGCCAACAACAACCCCTCCCGCGGAAATCGAGTGCGACGCGACTGGAGTGAAGGCGGGATCGGTCGCGTCGAACGTATGGACGCCCCCGCTCGACGTGATGAGGCGATAATCGAAGGCCGTGGTGTCGTACACCAGATCCATGGGCAGCGACCGATGGGCCTCAACACCGACTACATCGGCGGCCGAGCCGCTTATCTCAATCTCGCTGCTCACGTTAAAGTCGCCGTCGACGTTGCGGAACCGCGGATTGGCAAGCGATCCATTGGTGTAGCCAACGAACATATAGCCGAAGAAGTCGCGGACGATGGTCACGTAGCCGATGCTGTTCCCGGTTTCGCCCGACGTGATGAAGTGCGGCGAGTGGCCCTCGGAGAGCGCGATAGCCGGCGTACAGAGCGACCCGCAAGGCTCGTCTGTCTGGTCGATGAACGGAAACGGTGCTGGCGACCAGTCGCTTGCAACGCGGATGTCCGGCGCGCTGCGGAAGTTCGAGGAAACCTCGGACACGCCTGCTGTACGGTGGACGAACTCCACCGCATCAGATTCTTGCCGGCAGAGCGCCATGAACGATATCCGGATCACCGTCTCCGGCGACACGTCTACTGGCAGTGGGGTGGCCAAGTTTACCGTCTCTGTTCCGGCCAGGGTGTGTGCCGAACCGGTGATCCGGCGGTAGAACCGCGTCCCGTCCGCCATCGTGAACTGAAGGTCACGTCGGTTGTGCCGCGGGCCGCCGAAAGCGGTGAAGCCGCACCGCGCTATCTCGATCGTGCTGGTACCACTGGCCGCTGCGGCGACGAGATACAGGTCGTCGGCAAAGGTCGGCACCCACAGGGGATTGCACCGACCGGCGAGCGCGTAGAACTGCTTCCGCAACGTCGCCCGCTCCGGCCGGCCGACCGAGAGCCAGTTGTGCGTTTGGACGGTCAAGCCGAGGCCGGCGGTGTCTACGCGAGAGACAAGCCCAACCTGGCCGTCGATCTCGTCCATGATCCGCTCGTAGGCGTGCGAGATGTCACGAATCTCATTCGCTACGGCCGTGAGAACCGGGAAGCCGTCGTAGGTTTCGCTCAGTGCCTCGGCTTCCACATCGTTTTCGTCGTCAACCAGAAAGCGGACCGAGTTCTCCATCGCGCGAGAGGCAAACCGCTTCATGCTCGGCTGTTCTACAATCCGGGCCACGACAGCGGGAAACACTTGCGTACCGACCGGCCAATCACGGGATGGCCCTTCGACGAAGGTGATCTCTTCGTCGGTGAGAGAGGCGATCTCCAACACCTCGCTCTCGAAGTCCGACCCACGAAGGAACACAAAGCCACCCTCGCGGTAGTCTCGGTGCTCGGTGTTCACGGCCAGCGTGAGAGCGTCTTCGGCCAGGGGGGCGGTCAGAACCTCGATGTCGTGCCACACCGGCACGTACCAGCGTACGCCGCCTGCCGCGCCGACTGCCAAGTCGAACAGCGTGCGGCTTTCCCGGACGGGCGTCATCAGCGCCTCGAACGACCGGCGAGGACTCCACCGAAGCGCGAACCGCTGCTCGGCTCCGGCCTCGCTCGGAAGTACGGCTGTCAGCCACTCCAACCGCTCGTTAATCGGTTGGCGCCAGTTCGGCATGATGGTCCAATGCGGCAGGTTCTCGACGGGCATCAGCCGAGTTCCTGCCGGATCGTCATGCGGTTTCGCCGCAGCCAAGTGAGGAAGACCTGTTCCCCGGCCGCGCCGCTCATGGCCGCAGCGATCTCCTGGTCCCCGATCGCGAGCACTTGGCGGAGAGAGGAACCGGTTCCGCCCGCATTCTCCTGCGGGCGCAGGCCGCCGTTGAGGATGTTCCGCGGGTCGTCCCGCGTCAGCACCTCTTCCCCGCGCTGGAGGATGGCGGCTTGCTCATCGGGGCGCAGACCGGCGACCCCGCCGCTGTGCATGCGGGGCGCGTTTGCGAACCACGAGCCAGAGACGCGGCGCTGGCGATTAATGCCTGCGCCGTTCCCGACGACGCCGCCAGCGTGCGGCACCGGCACGGAACCGGAGCCGGGCGCAATGATGTTCGCGATCATTTTCGCCGCCGCGAGCGCCTGCACTTGGATAATCGCCTGCGCGATAGCCTTGAGGAAATCAGCGAAGAACTGCAGCGCCGTCTGACCGAGGTTGTTGAACATCTCCTTGGCGTCGGAGACCCCCGCCAGGAAATCGCCAACCGCTTTTGCCGCGCTATCGAAGGCCGTTGTGATCGCGCTAGCGACGCCCTGCGTGATGGAGTTCTTGAGCTGTGCGATCTGCGGGTCGACACGCGCCAGGGTGGCTCGCCACAGCTCGATTTGCGCAGTCGCGTTCTGGAACGCCGCAGCCGTCATGGCGCCATACCGCTGCGCCGCCTGCACCGCCGCCTCGTAGGCGTCGATCTGCGCGACCAAGGCGGCGTTCGTCGCCTCGTAGCCGGCCCGAATCCGTTCCTCGCCTTCGGCGCGGGAGATGACGCCTTGCTGCTCCAGTGCGTTGATCGTCTGGACGAGGTTCTGGCGCTCTTGCAGGGCTTGATTGACGTCCTGCGCGGATTGACGAAGCACTTGCGTCGTACCGGTACGCGAACCGAGCGCGCCTGCCTGCCGCTCCGCCGTGGCGATCTGCGCGTCCATGGCGGCGCGGCGGACCGCGTCGTTGCCGCCCTGCTGGTCGCGGAACCGACGCGCCTCCTCGGCCAGCCGCTGCAGGGCGGGACGAGCCGCATCCGCCGCCGCCTGGATGCGCTCGATCGCCTGTGCCGGGGAGATGGCACCCGCTGCCACGTCCTCCTGCACGCCGCGCACCGTCTCGTCGCGGACGCGGATGGTGTTCTGGATGTCCTGTTGGATCGCCTGGAAGTCACGACGAGTGCGGGCGTCGGCGGCGTTGCCGCTGCGCTCATTCTCCTTCGCCAGCCTCTCGCGGAACTCCAGCAGGCGGAGCTGCGCCAAGTAGGCGCGGGTCTGTGCCGAGGCGCCGGCATTGGCCTCGTCCACCTCGATCTGTGCCAGGCGCCGGGCTGCGGCGATGCGCTCCCGGTTCGTGCGGCGGCTGTCGTCGCGGATCAGTTCCAATTCGCGCCGCGTGGCCTCGGCGACCGCCCGCTGCTCGGCCAGAGTGTCGCCGCCAACGGCTTCGCGCCCTGTCGGTCCACCTGAGCCGGCGGCAGGCGCGCCCCCGCCACCAGCGGCCGGCGCGGCGCCGGGCGCAGCAAACCCGAACATCCGAGCGACCGACCCGCCGATGGCATGGAACCGATCGAATAGGGTCACGACGGGCGCGAAGGCGGCGATCAAGCCCCGGCCAACGATGCGCCCTACGTTCTGTAGGTTCTGAAGCGCCGCTGCGCTTCCGTCGATCGCGCCCTTGAGCGTCTCGAAGACGCTGGTGCGTCCCAACTCGTCGAGGAGGCCAGTCCAGGCGTTGCGCGCCCCGATGACAGCCTTCTGCCACGGGCTCAAGCCCTGCTCATCGGCCTCGCGGAACCGTTGCGTCAGGACGCCGAGAATGTCTGCCTGCCGCTGGTAGGTGTCCGTGCTCGCGTTCGCCACTTCCATGGCGCGCTGTTGTTCGACCGTAAAGCGGACCCCGGCCTCCTGCAGAGCCAGGTAGCCGGTGCGCCCCTCCAACAGCGCGCGGGAGACAAGACGGGCCGCCTCGGCAACGTCGATACCGAGGACGCGGGAAAGGCGGGCGGCGGCTTCAGTTGCGGCGGCAATATTGGCGGGGGCCAGCCCATCGCGAAGGAAAACGAGCGCGGCCTTCCTGGCATCGTCGAAAGCAAAGCCAAGACGCTCGACGTCGCGCGCGATCCGGGTGAGTTGAGAACCGGTTACGCCTGCACCGGAACCTGACCCGCCGGCCAGGAGGGACAGGTTGGCGGCGAAGTTCCGATCCGATCCTGCCGTGCTGTAGAGGCGGCCGAGCGCCGCCGCAGCGACACCCGCCGCCGCTGCGAAGCCGGCCAGCATCGGTATCCAGCGCGCGATCGAACTGAAGGCCCCCGGCCCGAATACTTGGAGGATCTGGCCGCCCTGCTGCGCGAACGCCTGCGTGACGGATGTGCCGCCGGCGATCTGCGTGAACAGGTCGTTGATCTGGAAGCCGAGGTTCTGGATCGCATAGGGCGAGAGGCCGAGGAACCCGTCGCCCCTGTTGGACCGGCCGAACCGCTGGAAGGCGGCGGTGAGTTGGTCGGTGACGCGAGTCGTCTGTGCCGCTGCCCGCTGCAGCCGCTCCTGCTCGGCCGCGAGGCGCACCGTATCGACGCCGGCCTGACGAAGCTGGACCTGCGTATCCCGCGCGGCATTGGCCTGAGCCCGGAACTCGCGGGCCGCGCCCACGAGCGCCGTCTGCGCCTGCCGAAGCCGACGCTCCAACTCGGCGTTCGGCGCCGCGGCGGTGCGGATCTGCGTCTCGTAGTCCCGGACCGCCTGACGGGCCTGGACATAAGCCTCTCGGGCCGCACGGACAGCCGCCGTCTGAGCCCGGAAGCGATCGACGATGCCGCCCACGGCGAGGATCTGGCGCTGCGCAGCGGCCACCTGGCCAAGCGTCTGCTCGTAGCCCTTGAACGGCCCGGTGATGGCCGCAACGGCGCGACCCGTCTCCTCGATCTGCTGCTCCAGCCCGGCCAGGGTGGAGCGGGCCTGCGCCGCCGGGTCGATCAGCTGCCGGATTGACGACGATGTGCCGGTTTGCGCTGGCTGCGCGGACCCCGTGGCCGTGGCGAGCCGCTGCGCCGCCTTGACTGCCTCGTCGGCATCGTCGGCGAGTTTCCGGAAGTTGTTCTCGCGCTTCAATTCGCGCGACGCCGCCGCCGCCTCCCGCGCGTTCCGGGCGTAGCCGGCCATGGCCGTCGAGAGCACGGTCGCGCTCTGCCCGGCGGCCGTGGCGGAGGTGACGATCTGCTGTTGCGCTGCGACGAGGTTGCGGGTGTCGACACCCGCTTCCTCCAGGCTGGCGCTGGCCGTCGCCATCGCCGCCTGGTTCTTCTCGAATGCCTTCTGCGCCTGCGCATAGGCGGCTTCGAGCGACTTGAGTTCACGCTGCTGCTTCGCCGTGACGGCGCCGCTCGCGCCGAGGCTGTCCCGGAACTCGCGCAGGGACACCGACGTCGCCCGAACCCGGTCCGCCAACTTGGCCGACTGGTCGCCGAGTGCCTGGAACCGTTGGATGCCGGATGCAGCGCCGGCGAGGGCCTTGCCGGCCTCCTGTACCTGCTTCAGCGACGCCGCGAGTTCCTGGTACGACAGCTCGCCCTTCTGTGCCGCCGCGACCTGCTGCTCCAGGGAATCGGAGATGCCGTCAATCGCCTTCGCGACGTCTCTTAGCGGCTTGGTGCTAAGATCCTTCGCGCGGATCAGCAGTTCGACGTCGCGGCGGTCAACCATTCTCCACCTTCTTCAGCACCTCGTTAAAGTGCTTCGGACCGTTCAAGACCGACACCACGGCGGCTTGGAACAGGATGGCCTCGGTGGTCATTCTCTGGCGGACCCTCCTCTCGGCGAACCGAGCCTCGTTCCAAACCATCCCCACGGGGTAGTGCCTGGCGGCGGCGTGGCCTTCCGCCAGGAGCAGGCTTACGTCTTCGCGGAGGCGCCGGTAGAAGGCGAGGACGGTCGGGCGCTGGTCGGCTTCTTCGCCGCCGGGGCCAGCCCGTCGCGGAGGACGGCCAGCGCCGCGAAGAAATTTTCAGGGCCGCCGACGTTCTCGAACGTCAGCCTCCCTACCTTCATCAGCGCGTCCACGGCCACGGGGAACGGAAACTTGCGAACGATGTCCGCGGCGTCCGGCTCGCCCGCTGCCACGGCGATGATGTGCGACACCATCGCCGGCGCTTCCTGCGCGAGAAGGAGCATGAGACGGGCGAGAGGGTCGCCCGCCACAGGCCCGTTCTGCATGTCCCGCACGATCGCGAGAACGATCTCCATGCTCTCCAAGTGTGCGTGGACGAGGAGAGCGAGATCGTCGGTGGAGAGGCCCCGTACCGTGAAGGCCCCGCCACGGAACGCCACCTGTTCGGTCGGTGGCGTGTAGTTGATGTGATGAAGAGACATGCCCGAATGTCTCCGTCAGGCGTAGCGGCCGGTGTCGATGACGCGCGGCGTGCTGTTATCGCGCTTCTGCACCTCGAACTCGAAGGTCATGGTCTGCCACTCCTCCGTGATGAGGCCGAAGTCGCCCGACGCCGAGATTTTGACAGACGGCCAGGTGCGATCCCGGTTTTCGCCCACGGGGTTGTCTGCCACGTACTTCAGCGAGCCGAAGATTTCCCTGGACTCGTCCACCACGCGGCTGCGAGTGCCAGCGGTCGTGCTGTAGTGGATGATGATGTCGTCGCCGTCTTCCAGGTCTGCCGCGTCATCGCGGAGATAGACCAGCCCGGTCGCCTCATCGACGTCATAGTCCTCGCCGGCGGTCAGCGTGTCCGCGCCGGCCGTGATGATGACATCGTCGACGCCGCCGATGCCTTCGGGCTTCCCATCGGTCACGCCGAGTTGGATGTACGTATCGAGCAGCACATCGTCGTGCTGTTCGGACAGGCCGGTTGCGGAGCCGATCGTGTCCTCGGACGCCGAGCCCTGGAACAGCATCGCCAGGTTCTTCTCGCCGATGTGGTCGGTCGTGAACGACCCGCCCATGTCGTTCTGCAGCGTGACGGAACGATCCTTCACGCGAATACCGCCCGTAGACGAGAAGTGATCCAGGCTCTCGATCTCCTGGTTCACCGTCAGCGTCGGCACGTTGCCGATGAACCGGAACCGACCGGAACCCTTGGTCTGGCCCTGAGCAAACTCCTCGAAGTACAGCTTGCCCTTCCCGAGCGTGAGATTGTCAACGTGCGGCATCGCTGCCTCCTCTTCTATGGGGTGTCTGCGTCGTCGACCGCCATGGTTGGGTTCCGCGCGTCGTGCGCGTAGCCAACTCCAATCGGCAGCCAGAAGAATGCCGTGTCACTGACGTCCTTCTGCGGCGGGCGGACGACGCCGTTGCCGATAACGAGGTCCGAGATGAGACCCTTCAGCCGATAAATGTGCGGGAATGCCGGACGACCATTGCCGCCTTCCTGCGTAATCTCGGCCAGGCGGCGCTCGACAGCCGCCTTGAGATAGTACGCCGGGTCGGTGGGGTGCTTCTCGTCTTCCTTGGCGAAGCCCTGTATCAGCAGCGGCCAGCGGGTGTTGCGCACCAGTCCCGCCGCGCCGCCCGGATTACCGTCCACGGGGCGGGGGTCTTCCAGGATGACGATAGCCGGAACCGGAGTCTCCGCGCCGAGCGTCGTTCGCCCGCGATAGACCCGACCGACCATATCGAACCCGTAGCCTGCGGCCTCGGTCATGCCTTCCATGTGCGCCGTAAGACGCTTCAGGATCACGAGCTGGCGCGGCATGTCAGGCATCGCGCCCTCCGGTTTCGCGAGCAAACTGCCGGAGGAATTGCGTGGCCAAGGCGTCGGCGACGCGAGGCGACACATCCTCCGCGACCGACCGGAACACTTGGTCAATGGACGGGCCGTAGAGCAGGTACAGCCCGTTGCCCATCGACTTCGCGACTACCTCGCGCTTGTTCGCAAGCGTCTCGCCGGGGCGCAGCCGCACCGCAAGGCCGAGGTTGCCGAGTTCCGCCGACCCCGACCGGAGGCGGATCAGGAACGCTCGGCCCATCTCGCGAGTGCGACCCGGATTGACCCGAACGCGGACACCCTGCTTGCCTCCCGGCGAACGGGCCGACGTGAATCGGGCCAAGCTGGTCGGGCGCTGTCGAGCAACGATAGCCGCGGCCAGGTTGTCCTCCGTCGCGAACCGGGCCACCCCGAACCGGTTCGGGTCCTGCAGATAGCCGGGCGGGAAGGCGACCTGCTCCTGCATCTCGCGGATGGACTCACCGACCGCGACGCGACGTGCAGTGTCGTTGATGGCGAGACGAGCGGCACGGCGCGCAGCCTGCGGCGCGATCTCGAAGAAGTTGTTGAGGTCGGCAAGCCCCTCGATGGTCACACGGACAGTCATGTGCGCGCCGCCGTCCATGTCTCTGTGACCGGGCCGTCCTTCTCGCTCTTGGTATCGAGGCGGAACTGCATGCCGGCGACCGCGACAATGCCGTTCCGCTGCGGCGTGACGCCGAGCAAGGCAAGTTCGTCGCGGTCGAAGACGATGGTGTCGGCTTGAGCGACCAATTCGGCGTAGCCCATGCTGCCGCCCAAGTCGCCAATCCGGGCGCCGGCCGAATGCCACCGGACATGACAGTCAACCGGGTCGTCGATGGAACAGGGGTCCGCGTAGGTGGCCGCACGGCGAAAGGTCTCATGGACCGTCCGCCGCGCCGCTTCCTTGATGTCGGCCCACCCGCTCATATCAGAGCCCGCCGTCCTCGTCGGCCAGGGGCGCCGCGCTTGCGCCCGTCCGCGCCAGGACTGCCGGTTCGGGCGGCGGTTCGCGGCCTTCGAGGGCGGCCTTTCGGACGGCCTCGGCGTGCGCCTCCATCGCCTTGACGACACCCTTGCCAATCGCCTCGGCCTCGCGCTCCTGGCGGCGCCGCGTGGCACCGACGACGGCCGCGCCGCTCTGCGCGAGCCGGAACCCGCCCTTGGGATCGGCGCCGGACGCGGCCCGAACAGCGGTCGGGGCGATCTGGTCGGCCTCCTCCTTCGTGAACTCGAAAGCCTTCCCGACGTCCGGGATGACGCGCTTGCTGCCGCGTCGGAGGATGATGGAGTGAAGCGGAACCAGAAGGGGCATGAGGAGGGGTCCTCTACGGGTGGTGGAGAGTGACGGCGCCGAAGCGCCGCCACCGGGCCGCGCGATCAGCCGCGCGTCTTGATCAGGAACGTGTTGTTCGGCTCCATCGGAACCATGAGCGGCGCGCTCTGCGTCATGCAGAACTCGACGCTCGGGTCCTCCTGGAACCAGGTCTTCGGGAACATCGGCACCGCGCGCATCGAGCGACGGTCCAGGATGCCACCGAAGAAACGCACGCCGTTGATGGCGCGGCCATGGCCGACGACGTGGTCCGGATCGAGATAGTTGCCGGTCGCGCCCGTCTCGTCCTTGTAGGTGTTCGAGTAGGTCCACATGTCGACCCGCCCGCCGCCATTGAACCCGCTGATCGAGCCGACGAACTCGAAGGGCTCGCCGGCAGAAAACGCCGTGGAGCGGTTGAAGTCGCTCTGCGTGCCGCGGGTGTTGTTGTCGAGCAGGTCCTGCACGTCGTTATTCGCCAGGAACCGGCCCCAGGCGGACAGGCCGAACACCAGATCGGTGATCGGCGCGTTGCCGAGCGCGAAGGCTTCCTGGCGCGCCGTGGCGATGTCGCCCAGGGGGTCCTCGGACGACTCACCCCACCGATCGTTGTTGGTCAGGGTGTACGTGAGGTCCGAATCACGCTGGAAGTTCACCGTGACGGCCGGGTAGTCCTCGCCGGAAACCAGCACCGAACCGTGCTGGATCGCCTGGCCGGCCATCCAGTCCCACCGACGCTCGATGGACTCGCGCTCCGACATCAGCGCCGCAGCGACGTGGATCTGATACCGCTGTTCGATCGACAGTTCGCCGCCGATAGCCTCGCCGGCCATGCGCGGGATCGCCTTCGTCGGGTCGATGACGTGCTTCGGCTTGACGTAGGCCGGCCGGAAGGTGCGGGCGGTGTAGCCCGGCTCCGTCATCACGCGACCCTGCACGTTCTGCACGACGAAGGGCGCCAGGCGGCGATCCTCGCTGTCGATGTAGTCGTACTGGATCTCCTGCTTGTCGGAGGTGACGGTGCGTCCGAAGAGACGCAGCCAGAAGCCGTCCGGTCGGGACTTCAGCTTGCGCTGAAGGCCGATCAGTTCGACCGTGGAGTAGGTATCGACCATCGCGGTTGTCCTTCCTTCTGCGCGAGATCAGGCCGCGATCGGGGCCTTGACGGAGATCGGGGTGCCGGCGAACGCGGCACGCCGCGCAGCCAGGGTGCTGACGGCCAGGGGCCAGACCAGCTTCGAGTGATTGAAGTCGCCGCTCTTGTAGAACGACGCCTTCTTCGCCCCGCTGGTCGCGTCGCACGCCTGGCACATGATTCCGATGGCCTTGGACGCATAGAGCGGGAGGCTGACGCCGCCCCCGGCCACGGTATCGTCATCGGCGATGTAGTCGGCCTCGGGGTCCCACGCGACGAGCTGGCCGCTGGTGTTCATCGCCACGACCTGGAACTGGTCGAGGTCCTGGCCGGACGCCACCTCGGCGTTGTCGGTGGTGACATGCGCGTCGCCCGCGAACAGGTCGAACGGGACGAACGGGTCCTCGACGGTCACACCGGCCGCGAGGAGTTCGGGATAGGACATTGGCTCTCTCCTTGTGGCCGATGATCAATGCTTGGTCGGCTCGACCGCCTTGAAGCCGGTGACGGCCTGGAACAGCGCCATGGTCGCGTCGACCTTGTCGCCGCCCGCGGGATCGCCACCCTTGCCGCCGTCCGCACCGACGCCGGGCGTGCCGCCCCGGTCCATCGCCTCCTTGAAGGCGTTGGCGCCGATCTTCTTCGGCTCCTCGGCCTTGGCGACCGGCGCAGCCTGCAGCACGGCCACGGCCGCCTCCGCGGTCAGGGTCGTGTTCTCGGCCAGGTGGTCGGCCAGGGCCTCGCGGCCCTTCGCGGCCTCGTGCCCCTTGATGGCCGACCGGCGAGCATTGTGCGCCGCCATGGCAGCGGCCACACCTTCGTTGATCTTCTCCTGGATCTGCGCGTCCGTCATCGCCGGGGCGCCATCCTGCTTCTGCTCGGGCATGGAGCCCTCCTTCTTCGAGTTGGACATATCGGGATCGTCTTCGCGATCCGGGTTCTCCAGCGCCAACGCCGGAGCAGATACCGCGTCCACCAGGCCGAGCGATTTCGCATCGGCGGCCGTGAAAGTCGCGGCTTCCGTGTTGCGCACCGCCTTCTCATCGAGGTTGCGGTTACGCGAAACCTGCGCGACGAACTGTCCGTACAGTTCATCGACCTGATGCTGGATGTCCGCCTTCGCCGACTTCGACAGCGCCTCGTAGGGATTGCCGTCGACCTTCTTGTCGCCGGCGTGAATGAACGTCACCTCGACGCCGAAATTCTCCAGCGCCTTCTCAAGGCTGACGTGCATGGCGACGGTGCCGATAGACCCGCAGCCGCCGGACGGCGTGATGACGACCCGCGTCGCGGCGGAAGCCAGCGCATAACCGGCCGAGTAGGCGTAGGCGTCGATGACGGCAACAACCGGCTTCGCTTCGCGGGCGGCGTGGATGACATCCGCCGTTTCCATGCAGCCGGCCGCCATGCCACCGAACGAGTTCACGTCGAGGACGATGGTGTCGACATCCGGATCGGCGGCGGCAGCCTGTACCTGGCTACGGACGAAGTTGTAGCCGGTGGCGAAACCCCACGAGGCCGAGAACCGGTTCAAAAGGAGGCCGTGGACCGGAACGACGGCTTTGCCCTGCGAGAAAGCGAAGGGCTTGCGCTGCTCCACCGCCGGCAGGCCGTAGGCGGCCACGAGTTCAACCTTCTTCGTCTCCCAGGCCGCCGACTGCTCGGCCGGCACCGCCGCGGCCAGGGCGCGGAGGTTCGCGGCCAGGGCTTCGGCATGACCCGGGTGATGGAAGACCGGCGCCAGGTTCATGCGTGCGGCGGCGTCGCGGGCGATCGGCTCACTCATCTTCGGACTTCTCCCGCAGGGTGTTGCCTGCGTCTTGCTGCCCCGGACGTTCGGCGCCCGCCGAGAACGTGAGGCTAAGGTCGGTCTTCATCCGCTCCTCGCGGGCACGTTGCCGGAACCGTCGACGCCAATCCCCGCCGAGTTGTGCGATCTCGTCCTCGTAGGTGGACAAGCCGCCGTTAATGCGGAGGAGCGCAGCTTGCGTTTCTTTCAGTTCATCGATCTGGCCACGGCCCGCGCCGATCCAGGAGGCTTGGCAGAACGCATCCTTGGCCATGGGCAGATAGAATACTTCGCGTGCTACGGAGCGCGGAAGCGGCAGCATGCGCGCGGCCAGGGCCTCTTCCAGCCACAGCGCGAAAATGTCGTCGGCCATTCGGTCAGCGACGAACTTCTTCCGAGACTGCATGGCGCGCTGCGACTTCGCGACAGAGGCGCGACCGGACGAGTAGTTCGTCTTGCTCCAATCGTTCGCGAACTCCTCGTAGGACAAATTCAGCGTGGCCGCGATCTTGCGCAGCAGGCTCGCCTCGAAGTCAGTCCCGACGATGCCCGGCGTTCCCGCGCTTTTGATATTCAGCTTCGTGCCCGGGTAGAGGTGTGGGATCTTCACGCCGTCGATAGCGATGTTGTTCGCCTGCGATAGATAGGCGGCGAGGCCGGCGAGATGCGCCTGGATGAAGCCGTTGTAGGCGTTCGACGGATCGCCCGCCCCGCCCATCATGGCGCCCACCAACTCGTTCGGCAGTTCGCTCTCGATCGCGGCGGCGTACATGGCCGACACCACCGCGTTCTGCAGCATCATCTCGTCGATGGTCTTGGTCATCCGCATGTGCTTCAGACCGGCCACCATCTCCGCGACGCCGCGCGTCTGGTCGGGCAGCATGTTCTCCGTGATGTGAAGAACGATCTTCCGGCCCCATGGCTTGCGCGCCGGCACGTACTCCCACTCGTAGATGTCGGTGAAAGCCGTGGCATCGCCCGGATGGGCTTTCCGAATGTGATAGCCGAGATGACGGCCGTTGCTGTCCCGCACGACGCCTCGACGCAGACGGGGCGTGTCAGCCTCGTCGCGGGGATTCGACAGGCGGTCCGGTGAAATCATTTGGACCGCAGTGTTAAACGGTCGGCTCGAATCTCGCAGCCATTCGACAACGCCGAGCGGTTCACCGGCGAGAACGAACTGCGCCACGGACAGGCGAATAAGGCCGGTGAAGGTCAGCCGGCGCGAGGCATCGAACCAACAATCCGCGCTCTCTGCCGCGAGATTGAATTGCTCCTCGACCGCTTCCTGGAACTCCTCGGACCACGTCTCGTCGAACGCCGGGGAGAACCGCTTGAGCACCTGCCACGACGGCTGCGAATTGAGGCGATAGGAGCTGCCGACGATACTGTCTCGATAGATCGAGACGGCGCCTTGCATGTATCCATCGTTCTGCGACAGATCGCGCGACCGGGCGTCGGCCAGTGGCTTCGCCGGGTTCAATGCGTCGTCGGGCGACCGCATGGACGGCACCCACAACGCCGTCTCGCGACTGGTCCGCTGCGCGCCCTCCAGCCCGCCGCCGTTGGTCGGCACGGCGGTCGGCGCGTCGGCTTGAGAGCGGCGGGACATCAGAAGATGAAGCCCAACGGACGATTGACCTGGACCGGGCAGCCGATCAGCGGCGCGAGCTGCGCGCGAAGTTGGGCGACATAGTTGCGCAGCGAGGCGGCCGAGACGGAGGTGAACTCAACGCGCTCGCCGTTCTGGTCCACCACAACACGAGCCGCCTGGCCGGTCATGAGACGGTGGTAAGCCGCCTCTGCCTCCGCCAACTGCTTCTGCAGCGTCTCGATGGATGGACTGCAACTCATCTGTTAGTAGAGCCTCGCTACGCCAAAAGCTGTCCCAACTTGGCGAGGTCATACACAGTATTTTGCTGCGACGCAACAGATTCTTCTTGACTTTCAATTTTCCGGACAAGTGGGTTCCGGTCCCACTCGTCGGCCCACCCCGGCGGCGCGCCGAACCAATCAATCAGTTCGACCTTGAGCAGCGCCGAAACACACCCGCCGATGCAGTAGTAAAGCAGGTCCCACGCCTCGTTGCGCACACCGCGCGGGCCTTCCCACCCCTTCGGCGTCCGGGTTTCGACGCACAGTTCTCCATAGAACCAGTCGCCCAACCAAGACGGAAAAACGATCATGCCGGCGCCGGGGCTTTCACTGTCGAGGCGATTCGAGAGATCGTCCTTGAGGACGTTGGAGTTCAAGAACAACACGGGCACATCACCGCGCGCCGCGGCCAACCGGTCCTTCTTCTTGCTATCCGGGTGGTCGATGTAGGCGCGAGGACGCTCCGGGTTCGGCGAACCCTTCAGCAGTTGGAACCGGCCGGCGAGTCCTTCGCTACGGAGTTTCCGGTAGTAGTTGTAGGCGTTGGTCGTCGTGCCGTCGCGTCCGCCGCTGTCGCAGAACGTCATCTTAATCTGCATCTCGCGGCCCGAGCCATCGGCCAGGGGGTATGTCCTGCGGATGACCTGGTCGGTCAGTAGATCCCAATCCTCCTGATATGTGCCCGGCTTGACGGGCCAGTGTTCGTCCTGGTCGTCAAGACGCTCCGACTTGTGAATGGTGAACCGGTCAACGATCGTGATGTCAAACGGGGCGCCCGGACCGATCCCGTGAACCTGGACGACAAACCGGTTTCCTTGGACGTCAATTGTCGCGACGAGGAACCTCACGCCCGGCGGCACCTGCTTCTCCGGCAGATCTTGCGCCCGCGCCTGCAGCACCTCCGGCAACCGCTCCAACGCCTGCGCCTTCGGCAGATAGGGATCGCCCATATCGGTGTTGAAGAAGGACTTGAGTGCTTCGTCAGAACCGGTCCGGTTGAACTCCTTCTCGGCATCAAGGAACTTGGTGACGAGCTTCTGCCAGGTCGTGAACGTCGCAGCCGTGCCGTTCAACCAGAACGACGCTATTTCACTGCGACGAGGTTCGCCGACAATTTGGCCGCCTTTGACGCTCTGTCCCTCGGCGAGCCAGACGCCCCATTGGTTCATCTCGTCGCGCTCGTACGGTTGGATGGCGCCGGCGCACACCGGACAGCGCATGCGAACCGTCGCCGCCGCATTCACCGAGTCAGCGTGGTCGTCCCATTCGAGGTTCGACCATTTCGGCGCGAAATACTCGCCGCAGCGCGGGCAGGGCCAGTACCAACGGCGACGATCGCCGCGGTTGTACAGCCCCAAGATACCTTTGGTCGGCGGAGCCTCGTGAGCTGTCTTCTGCATCCAACGGGGATCGAGGATCGGATACGATGGACTGCTTTCGGCCATGGTCATGCCGAAGGCGCCGAAAGTCGTATTGCGCTTGGCCGCCAGGTCGTAGGGC
Organism: uncultured Mesorhizobium sp.; assembly: GCA_964629765.1. Taxonomy (GTDB): domain Bacteria; phylum Pseudomonadota; class Alphaproteobacteria; order Rhizobiales; family Rhizobiaceae; genus RCIO01. The sequence goes on along the minus strand of CAZVTK010000011.1, from coordinate 15,818 downwards.
GCGCCGTCACCGTCCACGTCCTCGACCATGCGATCGTAATCGGTCAACGCACAGCGAGGAACCGGCTTGCCTGCCAGTTCCGCGACGGACGGCCAGGACAAGGTGAGCATCATCCCGTTGACGAAGTGCTTGTTGAGCATGTTGCCGGCCGCGCGGCCGGTCAGCATTCGATCTCGGGCGGCCGGGCAATGACGGATCATCCGGGAGAGGCGGCGGATCGAAAAATCCTGCGCAGCCGTCTTCGTGGGAGAGTAGAGGATGGTGTCCATGGGATCGACGACGATCCCGTACAAAAGCCAGTTGAGCACCAGGCCGTCAGTTTTCCCGCTCTGTGCCGGCCCGACAAACACGACACCGCTCATCATCCGGGACCGAAGCGTATCCATCGGCTCCACCAGGTACGGCGTCAGGTCGTTCGGCCAGGGGCCGGTATAGGAACCGGGGTTGTCGAGATAGCGGTAGCGGGCGGCAGCCTCGCTCACCTTGATCCGCTCGGGGGGCCTAAGCGCGTCGAACGCCTCGACGAAAATGTCCGAGACGCGGCTATAGGCCCCCGTCCTCGGATTCATCTCCTCCAGATACAGATGGTCCTCGACGGACAAATCGCTCAGTGAATCGAGCACGGGCCTCCTCCATGGTGCGGTCCGTGAGCCGCTGGATAACCTCACGCGCCTTCTCCGAGACCGCCTCCTCCCGGGCAATCTGGTCGGTCAGCATGAGCAACGCGAGACGGAAGTGCTTGATCTGCTCGGCGGCGTAGTACTTCACCTCTTCGGTCGACCAGAGATCGCCCGAGAAGTGCTCGTATTCCCTGCGCGCCTTGACGCCCTGCCAGAAGTCCTTGTTGACCGCGGCGGGCATCTCACGCGGGTTCATCCGCTGGATGTAGGCAATGATTTCATCTTCCCCGGCCGGCGGCGCCAAGTAGCGGGCTACATCCTTGATGGCGTAGATAACGTGCCCGCCACGCTCGCCCACGGGAGTAACCTTGCGGATCTTCTCGGCCACATTTCGGTTGTCCATACCGAATATCTTGCCGAGTTGGCTAACCGAAGCACCATCATAGATGATGCCCCTGCTTTCGGTATCCGTCAGTCGGCTCTCTGCTGCGCCCGATGCCATGGAGACTCACTTAACAGTAGAGCCTCCAAGTTGCAACATGCTTCATAACTTCCCGTCAGCTAAATCGAACCAGGGCCAATCGTCCCTCTTTGAGTGGAACCGACCGTCCTTGTTGGCCCGTAACGTCACCGCGAAGTCGCCGAAGAACGGTGTGGCGTGCTGTTTTACCAGGGCCGGCGGCATCTTCAGGACACCATAAAACTCGCCGTACGGCACGACTGCCAGGACCAGAAGTTTCTCGTACTCCTTGGGCACATGGACGAAATACGAACCGTTGTCCTGTTCATCGGCAGACGTAACGCTCACTTCTTGCGGCTTGCCGGCCAGGGCGAGCCGAAAATCCGCAGCCGGCAGGCTGGCATCGCGGATATCGGCGCCTGGCTGTCGGAGCCGAACGAAACTTTGGACGAACGCGACCAGGGGGCTGACAGCGGGCGCCTGCGATGTGGAGTGCGCTGCAGTCGGTGTCGGGGACTTGGCCGTCTCGCCAACGGCCAGCCATGAATAGTCGACATCGAGCAGCATCGCGATCTTGCGCATCTTCGGCTGATCCGGGAGGGAGAGTCCGTAGCGCCACTTACGAACCGCTTCGTCGCGAACCCCTATCTCACGCGCGAGCAACGCCCATCCGCCATCGACAGAAAACTCCGTTCGCGGCGCTTGCTCCATCGCGCGCCTGAAGCGTGCGCTAAAGGCGTCGCGGGCGCGCTGTCTCGCCTCCTTACGCTCACTGGCCTCGTCCAAAACCATGACAGGTCCTCCGGCGCGTCGATCGCCCCTTCGCAGCGTATCTCTACGAATCGTAGAGCCATTTGTCAAAATGAGTTGGTTGACAGGGTTTTCAACCGGTAGAAGAGACGCTCCTGCGCATCTTCCTTGGCGATCAGGGCCTTACGTATCGTGTCGTCCACCGTACCTTCGGCGGATATCACGTAAACTCGAACCGGATTCTTCTGCCCCTGGCGGGCCAAGCGGCCGATGAATTGCCTGTACAGCTCATAGGACCACGGGATGTCAAAATAGGCGATCAAGTGACCCGGGCCGGTTTGCATGTTCAAGCCGTGGGCAACGCCCATCGGATGCGCGAGGAGAAGGTCGATCTTGCCCGCGTTCCACGGATCGACCGCTTTCCCCTGCCGGTCCATCACTACCGCTTTGGGAAACGCCTCTCGGAGCCTCGCCAGGGACGACTTGTACCAGTACCCGACGAGGATCGGTCGGCCACGGGCCTCCTCGATGATCTGCTTCAATTCCTCGATTTTGTGATCGTGGACGTGGTGCGCCAACCGGTTTTCGTCGTAGACCGCGCCTGACGCAAGCTGCGTAAGTTTCCCGTTCAACGCGCCTGCGTTCACGGCCTCAAGAACCGTTCCGTCCGTCAGTTCCGCCACGTATTCCGCTTCCAATTTGCGGTACAGCGTCATCTCTCGCGCGCTCAGTTTGACGGGCCGGGGGATGATCGTCGGCTCGTCCAGCGGCAGATGATCCTTCGCCTGCATGACGATCGTGATGTCGGAGATGGTCTTCGCGATCTCCTCCTCCGCACCCGGCCGGATTGTGAACTTGTAGGTGTAGCGGTTCTGCGAGAAAAACCGGTCCTGAAATTTTGTGACGTGCCTCCCGAACCGCTCTCCGCGATCGAGGAGGTAGATTTGCGCGAACAGCCCGAGATAGTTCTCGGCCACGGGGGTCGCAGTGAGCTGGTGCATACGGCGGTACTTACGCCGCTCCGCCATGGCCGCAAGCGCCTTGAACCGGTCGGACTTGTGATCCTTGAACGACGAGGATTCATCGACAATCACCACGTCGTACGGCCAGTGGCGGCTCTCGACGCAGCGGTCCACCAGCCAGTCGGTCATCTCGCGGTTGATGATGTGGATCGGTGCGTTGCTGCGCAGGCCAGCGCGACGGACTGATTCCTTGGTCGCCGTCTCGGCGAAGCGACGCGCCACCCCGCATTCCTTGGCGTTCCGCCCTTTCAGCCGCGCCACCCGCACAGCCTCATCGCCGGCCTCTACAACCTCGTCGTCATCGTCTTCGCCGCGGATCAGGCTGTATGTCAGCCCGTCGAGATGACGCCACTTCGCGATCTCGCTCGGCCAGGTTTGGCGTGCCACGCGGATGGGGGCGAGGATCAGCGCCTTCTCGAAGGCGAAGTCCTGCAGGAGCCGGTCGAGGACGGTGAGCGTGGAAACGGTTTTGCCGAGGCCGAGATCCACGAAGCACGCGGACATCGGGTTCTCCAGCATGAAGTCGATGAGCTTGTGCTGGTAGTCGTGCAGGTCTTCAAGGCCGGGCCGGGTGTCGGTCAGACGTTCGGACGTCACAGGTAAGTTCCGGCACGAATTGCCTCGGCGTCCGCGAGGTTGTCGACGACATGAACCTCGACACCGGCCGCCCGCAGTTCCGCGATGCGTTGCTCCTGTTGTGCCGACACGACACCGCCCGGACGCTTCCATTCCATCAGCACCGCCCGCCCGCGCTTGCAACGGGGGCAGATGTCCTCTGGCCGCGCACGGGCATAGAACCGGTCCGGGAAGCCATTGCGGCCGCACTTCATGATCTTCTCGACGAACCAGCCAGCCGCTTTCGCGAGCAGCCGGTCCTGGCGCTCAAGCGTGGATTCGCGCACGCAGGGCCTCCGTGAGACTGGCAAGAGCGGATGTGCGGGCCGCCAAGATACCGGTGAGGGTATCCGCCGGCAGGACATGCGTGATGCGTCGTCGCGCAATGCCGAGGTAATTGGCCTCCTGCTCGATGCCGATGAATCGGAAGCCTTCGAGCGCCGCCGCCTTGCCCGTGCTGCCGCTGCCCATGAACGGGTCGAGCACCGTGCCGCCTGGTGGCGTGACGGACCGAACGAGCCAGCGCATCAGGTCGGTGGGCTTCACCGTTGGGTGCCCGTTGCCCTCGCCCCGGTCGGCCTTGCTCGCCTTGGCGCAATAGAAGAACCGGCTTGCCGATCCGCTGTCACCGTACTCGACGTTCGGGGTTCCGGGCGGCCGGCTCCCCCGTCCAAGGGCGTTCGGCGCGTAACCGGCGCCGGTCGCCCGCTTCACGGCTCCCGTGCCGCTGGCCTTCTCCCCGAACGCCGCGAAGGCGGCCTCTACCTCGTCACTGCCGTCGTGCAGCACATTGGCGGGCCAGCGGCCGATGTTCGGATTGTGCCCGCTCTCCGAGCCGTCTTGGCAATAGCCGCCGAGTCCTTTCCCATAAACCGAGTTCTCGGTCTTCGAGAGCGAACTCGGAACCCGCTTGGTCGTTCCGACCCGGCACCCGTCAATGTTGATCGCCCCCGTCCCGTACGCCAGGACGTTCTGCGCCACCGTCCCGGCCAGGGGCTTGCGCGCGACGATGATAGGCTCCCATGCCGGCTTCAGGGCGGTGCCCCACCCTTGCCATGCGGCGGCGTCAGCCGTGGCGGGCGCGAAGTTCCAATGGGCGTTTTCGACCTTCTCCGCGTCGTGCATCCAGGGGCGGGAGAAGCCGCCTGGTCCGGCGAGAGCGCCGCTTTCCCGTAGCGATTTCATGTTGTCGCGGCCGACGAAAGACTCGTGTCCCGGTTTCGGCGCAAGCCGTTCCGTCCGCACCGCGCCCTTCATCGCGTCGATTCCCTTCGACACGTCATGCGACTTCGGAAAGCCCGTCCCGTACATCCACATCACCGTGTCACGGATCTCGAAGCCTGCATCCTCGATCGCCACAGCGATACGGTGGAACGTCCGCGTACCGCCGAACGCCAGGAGATGCCCGCCCGGCGGAAGCAGGTCATAGCAGGCCCGCCACGTCTCCGGGTCGGTCTCGACGCCCGTACCGTCCCACCGCTGGCCCATGAAGCCCGCGCTGGCCCGCTTATAGACGCCGGTCGGCCCGTCCGACTTCGCCGGAGCCGAGCCTTCCTTCCCGAACCGCTTCACGACGGACGTCAGTCCGTAGGGCGGGTCGGTGACGATGCTCTGCACCACCACACCTTCAGCGGCGAGGCGACGCATCTCCGCGACACAGTCTCCGTGGATCAGCCGCACATGAGCCTCCGGATAGCAAGGGTCAATTGATCTCGACACGCGATCGCTTCCGGTTCCCGGCCGTACCGCGACAGCAGACGGCCAAGGGCCGCCACTAGATCGCCGTCCGTCTCGCAAACCCAACCGGTTCCGTCGATCGTCATAGCGGTCTGCCACCCGCGACCATCGTGCGTCCGCCAGATGGTGATGCCCTTGACTTGGCGCGTGGCGCCGCGAAGCCGAGCCTCGATCATGACTGGAGGAACCCGGTCCAGCGATTGCGCGCGGTGATGGCGGCTTCAGCCGGCTTGATCAGTTTCATCGGCGCGCCATCGCCGTTAACGATGTTGTCGTGAAACAGCTTCTCGGACGTCGGCCCCTTCAGGCAGGCGTCGATGGCCTCCTGCGGTGTGGCGGCAATGCCGTAGGCCGAGAACGCATCGCCGTTGGCACCGACTTGCGCGTGCTCCTCCCGGTAGAGTTGCGCGCTCCACCGCCCATCGGACTTCTGCCCGACGTGCCAAACCCGCCAGCCGCTCGGAACGGTGAAGCAGATCATCGGATCATCTCCTCAACAAGCGCGAGCCGGGACGCGGCGGCCCGATGCAACGATGCCTCGAACGTCCATGACGGCCCGGATGAACTCAGCCGCGAGCGGCGCGACGATCGCGTTGCCGTAGGCGCGCAACCGTCCCACGCGGGCGGGAGCCCCATGAGCCAACGGGAATGTGCCGGGTTCAACTGGCCGCCACTTTCCATCCCGGCAGAGGAGCCAATCCGCGTCTCGCCAGAAGCCGTGAAGCGGACCGGACCAGTCATAACCGCCGCATGATTCAACGTGATGTTCTTCGTCTCGAAGTCCGGTGACGGGTGCCGCAGCGCATCGGTCGTTGTTGTTGGCCATCCCGCCAAGGCAGATCCTTCCCGGAGGTTCGGTTCTCGCTGTTCCGCAAATGACCGAGAGTGAATCTTGTCGTTCGCCATGGGCGTACCCCACCCCGCCAGATGGACCACCTGGTTGCAGAGCTGTTCGCCCTTCGACCCGCCGCCCCGCTCCGACCAGGGTCTCGCATTGGCGTGACGGTAGTCCCTGGTAGTGGTGGTCGCCCATCCGGCCAGTAGTACATAGTCGTCGAGGTTCCGCTGCCGCCCGCCGGTCCGTTCGACCATGCCGGAGCGACTGTTCATCCCGTCTCGGCTCTGCGTCGTCGGCCACCCACCACAACCGGTCTCGGATGTGCGGAGCGCCGATGCCCGCAGCCGGGACCGGTTCCGCCCCGAGGGCGTAACCCAAGGCTTCCATGTCATCTTGAACAAGGTCGATCCAGGGATCGGCATCCTTGCTCGCAACCTGCTCTCCAAAGACGACTGAAGGGCGGCACTCGCGGATGAGGTGGTGCCAATGCGGCCAGAGATGCCGCTCGTCAGCAAACCCCGCTCCTCGGCCTGCCGCGCTGAAAGGTTGACAGGGACAACTGCCGGTCCACACACACCGGTCGGAGGGCCACCCCGCAAGGCCGAGAGCAAAAGGCCAGACACCAATGCCCGCGAAGAAGTGGCATTGACGATAGCCCCGGAGATCGAACGGGTGGACGTCACGGATGTCCCTCTCATCGACGTCGCCAGGCGGGAGCACGCCGGCGCGGATCAGATTGCGGAGCCAGGAAGCAGCGTATGGCTCAATCTCGTTGTAGTAGGCGCGGAAGGCGATCATGCGCTCATCGCCTGTCGGAATGTGGCGGTGAGCGAAGTCCGGGCATCCGCGATTTCGATAAGCCGATCCTGCGTCGTCGCTGGTAATCCGAGACGTCGACGAGCGAGAGCGCAGTAGGCTGGATTCAACTCCACGAGGATCGCGCTCCGGGAATTGCGTGTCGCGGCCAGGGCGGTCGTGCCGGCGCCACCGAACGGGTCGAGGACCGTGTCTCCGACCGCGCTGCCGGCGAGCAGGCACCGCTCCGCAAGCGTTTGCGGCATGGTGGCGAAGTGGGCCTCTTTGTAGGGCTGCGGGTTGATGGACCAAACCGACCGCGAGCGGCGCGTCTCACGCACCACCATCTCCCGCGGCCGATCGTATTTCATGTCATCGCCGGCCTGCAGCCGAAACGCACTAGCCGCCTTTCTGACGACACCAGGATAGGCACTCGGTTCCTCGATCGCCGCCCAATCGAAGAAATACCGGGCCGACTTGGACAGCAGATATACCATCTCATGCGCGCTGACCGTGCGATCGTTGGCAGGGAACGGCGTGGTGCGCGGCTTATGCCAAACGATCTCGTCGCGAAGCCACCAGCCGTCCGCTTGCAGGGCAAGCGCGACGCGGGCGGGAATCATCAGGCGATCCTTCTCCTTCAGCCCCCATACATGCTCGCCGCTGGTATGGCGCGTCCGTCCTGCGGCTGCGCTGTCGCGCCAGGCGGGCAGCAGGCCCTTCTCGCCCTTGAGCGACCGTGCCACGGTGCGCGCGCCATCCGCGCGGATGACCGTCCGGTTGTAGTAACTGTCACCCAGGTTGAGCCAGAGCGTCCCGTCGTCCCGCAGCACGCGGCGCAACTCGCGGAACACCGCAACCAGATTGGCGACGTACTGCTCGGGCGTCCCTTCGAGACCGATCTGCCCGTCTACGCCATAGTCACGAAGGCCGAAGTACGGCGGCGAGGTAACGCAGCATCGTGCGCTGCCGGCCGGCAACGTGCGAAGCATTGAGAGCGCGTCGCCATGGAGGATACGGACTGTCATTTCCGGTAAAACCTGGCTTCCCACCCGGCCGCGCCGAGTGGCAGACCTTCCAGGCCCGGAATCGGTTCCTTCAGGCAGTGGATGAAGGCGGGCAGGGTGTGAACCTCGTCGTCATCGTCGTGCTCCGCCACACCCTCATCGTGGATGTGCGCCACGAGGTAGAAGCCGGCGCGATGCGCGCGCAGAAGGCCGCGTGCCAGAACCTCACGGGCCGTCGCCTGGGTGCCCTGTTCGACGAACCGCCCACCGTGATTCTCCAACCGGGTCCACTGGCCTGTGTCCTGGTTCTGGCCCATGTAGGTGAAGACCTGCCGTTGATAGGTCTCCGGCACCTCCACCATCTCGCCTTCCGGCGCGCCGTCCTCGAACACGCCGCGGGACCGGCGCCAGACCATCTTCCCGGTCTCGACGGTGCGCGTCTCGATGCGGGGCTGGAAATAATAGATGCGCCGGCCCGTAGGCAGGATCATGGTCATGTACGGCTTGATGCGCTCGAAGGCGAACCGACCGACCTTCACGCGGCCGGCACCATCCTGCATGGCGCGACGAACCGCAGCCTCCAGATCCTTCCACGCCTGCACCACCTCTGGCGCATACTCCTCCCGGAACACCTTCACTGCGCGGTGCGCCTGATCCCGCGTCATATCGACGACGCCCATGTTCTCGGCGTAACCCCACAAGCCCGTGCGCCGGCCGTCTCTGATATCGCCACCACCAAGCCGATAGGCGGCGCCGAGGGCAGGAGGCTTGCAAATCTTGCGTTCGGCCTTCGACACCTCGCCATAGGGCTTCCGATAGAAGAAGGTTGCAAAGTCCTTGTAGGGGTCCCGACCCGCAGCGAAAGCGGCCAGGATGTTCTTCACGCCGAACAGCCAGCCCACCACGGCGCTCTCGATCGAGGCCAAGTCGGCGGCCAGGAGGCGGCGCCCGGGGGTGGTGCCGAAGGCGGAGCGGATGCAGCCTACCAGGCCCTCCATTGGCTCGCCCATGATGAGCGCCAAACCCTCATAGTCACCGTCGCGAATGGAGTCCGTGACGGCCCGCAGTTTCGCGTCATCGTAGTGGTCGTCGCTCTCCTCCGGCTCGATGGCGCCCGGGGTGCGCGGGAGGTTCTGCGTCTGCACGCGGCGGCCCGCCCACCGAGCCGTACGGGACGCGCCGGCGAATTGGAACAGGAACCTCGCGCGGTCGCCGCGACCGGTCGTGTCCCGCAGTTTGTCGTACTTCTTGACCGATGTCCGGGCCGACCACTGGCGCAAACGGAGCGCCTGCACGCAATCATCGTCAAGCGCGGACCCGCCGACCGCCTTCATATCGGCATCGTGGTCGCGCAACACCTTCTCAACCGTGTCGGCGCCGAGATCGTCGAACGGGTATCCGCGCTCCTTCAGCCAGGGGAGAAACTGCGAAACCGAGTTGGGGTTCGCGAGACCCGTCAGTTCCTTCATCTGGTTGACGATCTCGGTCTTGCGCTTTGCCGCCATCTCGATCGCGTTCTGCACGAACAACATGTCGACGGGCTTGCCGCGATCGTTGATCCGCTGGTCCAGCTCGTACAATTCCCACTCGATAGCCGGCACGGGGAAGCGAATGAGCCGCTTCCAGATGGCCGTCTCCGCGACAACGTCTTGCCGGCAGTAGGCGCCGAACCGGTTCCAGTCCTCCGGATCGGTCGTCCAATCCCGGATGCGGTGCGGCTGGTTCTTCGACACCCGTTGCGGCATGGTGAAGAGGCGGATGAGCCGATCGCCTTCCCTGTCCTTCTTCGCCACGTCGGGAAGGCCCATCTGCTCGCCCACCTCGCCGAGCGTGCCCTTGAAGCATTGCAGGTAGGCGAGGGACATCGTGCAGCGCCAACCTTCGTACGGCGTCTTGATGCCGAGCATCCGGCGCGTAACGACGCGCTCGAACGAACTGTTAAACGCCCACCTCTCCACGTTCGGATCGAGCAGCGCGTCATGAAGTTCGGATGGAATTTCAGTCTCGTGCGCCTGCCAGAAGCGCACCGGTCCGTCATCAAACGCATATGCGCACATCAGCACGCGGGCGCTCGGATGCGCCGAGTAGAGATCAAGGCCCTTCGCGCGAAGATCAACCTCGCTGAAGGTCTCGAAATCGAGGTGGAGCCGGGTCATGCCGCGAGGCGCCCGGACACTCAACAAACAGTAGAGCGCCCGGGCAAAACCTTACAGACCGCCGTCGTCTTCGCCGGAGAACGAGTCTCCGCCGCCGCCCTCGTAGTCATCGAAGCTGTCATCGACGTCCTTCGAGGAGATGCGGCCGGAACCGAACGCCTCGCCATCCTCGACGAACTGGATCGCGACCAGGGTGGCATTGACGCGCTTGCCGTACTTCTTGTGGTCCTGATACCAGGGGCGAATCAGGATGGAGCCATAGGCGCCGCCGTAGAACAGCTTGTCCGCCTCCTCGGCCGACAGTTTGCGCTTGCCGGCATCGCGGGCGTCCGGCGGGTTCTTGCTGTCGCCGGCGGACACCGTCCAGGCGCCTTCGTATTCCTTCGGCGTCTGATCGTCGCCGTTGCGGATGAACTTCCGATCCGCGCCGAGCTTCTCGACCTGCTTCGACTTGAGGATGTCGTTGACGACGCTGACGCAGATGTCCTTGGCCGGCGCGTGCGTGTTCTTCGACAGGATGCCGACAACGCCGTAGCGATTCTGCTTCTTCCCCTCTTCGTTCTCGCCCTCGTAGGGCGTGCCGATGTGCGGGTAGGAGAACCGCACGTTGTCGATGCGGATGCTGTTGTCGCTGTAGAGTACGCAGTAGGCCGGCTTGCCGCTGGCGTAGGCGCCGACCTGCGCCTTCTTGACGATGGTCCGCTCCGTGGTCTCGCTCATAGGTCCGTGTCTCCGTTGTCGAATAGGTCCCCTCCCGCCGAAGCGGGTAACGCCGGTCGCGGATCGCTGTCCTCGACGAGCGTCGGCTTGCCGGGCGGTCGGTGGACCAGAACCGCCAGCAAGTTCCGTTGCGCCGCACCGCCGATGCCATGCGCCTTCAGCACATGCTCGGCCTGGTTCGGCGAGATCAGTTCACGGGTGAGGATCTTGTCCTCGTCGACGCCGAGACGCTTCAGCACGCGCTCCGTCAGCGCCCGATTCTTCCACGCGCGACGACTACGACCCTGCGCCATCTTGAAGCCATGGCCGGTCTCGCCGGCGGCGACGCGGCGAGTCAGCTCCTCCTCGGCGTCGGCCAGCCACGCCTCAATCGTCTTGCGCCACCGCTTGACCTTGGCAAGCGCCTCGGTGCTCATCCCCTTCGGGTCGCGCGGGTCATCCGATAGGTCGTCGAAGGTGGCATCGACCAGGGCGGACGTCTGCTGCAGGAGGGCAGGGCACGTCGCCCGCACCTTGCACCATTGGCACGCCTTCGGGCTCGGCGTCCGCGGCGCATCAAGGCTCCATGCCGCATGCGCACGCTCCTTGGCGAAGCGGGCGAAGTCACGCAGTTCCTTGATCGGGACCACCTCGATATCGAAGTGTTCGAGTCTCGGCTGGCCGATGCCGATGCTCACCTGGTCCACCGGCATGTCGAAGCCGATGTCGTTGTAGGCACCCCACGCATAGAGCCGGCCTTGCGTGTTGCCGGTGGCGAAAACCTTCACCCCGAGGCCGTACTTCCAATCCCGGACGAACAGGGTCCGAGTGCGGCGGCAGTAGGCTTGAAAGTCAGCCGTGCCACGCTGCCGTGGAACCGGCGTCAGATCGCTGAAATCGACCTTCGTCTCGATGACCCACGGCTTGGGGATGTCGGCAACCCACTGCACGCAGTCACCCGCGAACTCCAGCATCTCCTCGTCGATGTGAATGACGTAGGTGTCGCCGCCGGCCTCGGCCTTGCGGGTCTGCCCAATGAGATGGCCCGGTCGTTCGCCCGACTTCAGCCATGTCTCCATGACCTCATGGAACACGGTGCCCGTCGCTGCATCGACACCAGCATTATCCGGAGCCAGAAGGTTCGGGATAAGGCTGCCTGCGCAGGAAAGCCACATCGCGGAAGAAGACGGCGCGAATATCGAATGCGCGCCGTCTCCAAACCGCCTGGCGATGTCCGCCAGGTCAGTCATCAGAGGCCGTCGTTCTCTTCCGACCCGCCCCCGAGATCGTCATCCGCCGGCGCCAGCGCCGCCTCGCAGGCCGCGATCACCGCGGCGAACAGGTCCTCCTTGACATTCTTCATCGCATCGGCCTTGCCGACGTCCTTGATGATCTGCGACGCCGCAGGCGCGCCTTTCTCGTCGCGGACCTTGAACAGCGAAGCCTTCATCTCGTCGAACGTGACCTTCGGCTGGTTGTCCTTGCGGGGACGGCCCGGCTTGTTCTTCGGCGCCTCGCTCGCCGGCTCGTCGGCCGCCTTGGCCGCGGTGGCGGGCGCGGAACCCCCCGCCTTCAGATGGGCCAGCAGTTCGTTCACGGCGACCGTATTGGCATTGAGGGCGGCAATGCCCTGTTCGAGCAGTCCTGTCGTCACTTCTTCTCTCCACGAAAGAGGGGTTGCGTCGGAACGCAGTTGGGAAGTATCAACAAACAGTGGAGAGTTGCAAGAGGGAAAAATGAAGGACCCTATCTGGCTGCAAAGCCTGGCTGCGGACGACCGGAAGGAAGCGCGGAAGGTGTTCCGCTCCCGGCTCTACGGCCTGTTCGCGTCGGAGGACGGCACGCCGATCGAGCCGACCGGCACAGTCGACACCGCCCTTCCTCCGACGTGGGTAACGAAGGGGCCGAAAGGCACGCTGCGCAACCGGCTGCTTCGGTTTCGCCTGCGTCTGGCGGCCCTGTATGCCTCGCCGTCCGGCTCGATGGCCGAGTTGTCGCGCCGCGTCGGCCTCGGTGATCGCACGCTGGCATCTTTTGCCGGCCCGAACAGCGGCAAGATCCGCGTCGGGGCGGCCACGGCCAGGGCGGTCGAGGCGGCCTGCGGGGGTGTGGTGACGCGCAATCAGCTCAATCCGGAGGCTTTCGGCGAAGCGTGAGCCCGCTGCGGGCAGCCCTCTCTAACCCGCAGCGGAGCCTTGGATGACAAGCTATTTGGCGCGGTACGGGAACACGCTCGTCCGCAATGGCTACTCGGTCATTCCGATCGAGGCGGGAACCAAGCATCCGCCGCGTTGGATGAGCCACAAGAACAGTGATCCATGGTCGGAGGTTCGGCCCTCGGTCGAACGGGTGGCGGCGTGGATAGCGGATAGACGATTGCCCGGCGCCGGCCTGGGTATCGTTTGTCGCGAGGTCGGCGGCCTCGATCTCGATATCCGCGACCCCGGTGTCGCGGCCGAGATGGTCAGATGGTGCGAAGACAACCTCGGCGATTTCCCGCCGCACCGCATCGGCCAACCGCCGAAACGCCTCCTCGTCTTCCGCACCGACACCGAGATTCGCAAGCAGACGTCCGTCGCCTACAAGGACGACGAAGGACGGAAGTGCCAAGTGGAGTTCCTGGCCCGGGGCGAGCAGTTCGTTGCCTACGCCGTCCACCCTGACACGGGAAAGCCGTATGAGTGGGTGGGCGGGCAAGGGCCGCACAACACCCCTGTATCCGCCTTACCCGTCATCACCCCGCCGCAGATCCGCGCCTGCATCGCCGCCTTCGAGGCGATGGCAAAGGCCCGCGGGTGGGAGCGGTACAAGAGCGCGACGACCGGGGCGATGGCGGCGGCGGACACCGACGATTGGACGAACGTTGTCGATCAAGGGCCGACCGAGCACACGCTGGAGCAGGTCCGGGAGGTGCTGTTCGCTGTCCCGAATGACGGTGTCGATGGCACGCAGGACTATGACGTCTGGCAGTGGATCGGCGCGGCGCTCTACCATCAGACCGAGGGCTCGGCCGAGGGGCTGGCCCTGTGGAAGTCCTGGTCGCAGCAGTCCAGCAAACATATCGAAAGCGAGTGCGACAAGAAGTGGCGGTCCTTCGACATCACGGACAAGGACCGCAAGCCGCTCACATTCCGCTGGCTGCTCAAGATCACCGAGGAGGCCCGGCGCGAGAAGGCGGGGGAGGGGCTGGAGGAGGCCAAGGCCGCCCTGGCAGCAGCCACCACGCCGGACGCTGTTCGCAAAGCCGCTGCCAAGGTGAAGCCGCTCGATATCGACAACGTCGAGCGTGAATCCTTCGCGGTGCTGGTGCAGCAACGCATCCTCGCGATCAACGGCACCAAGATCCCCGTTGCCATGGCGCGAGCGATGGTAAGGTTCGAGGTCAAGGGCGAACAGACGAAGCCGGAGTGGGTCGACGGATGGGTCTATATCAGCGGCTCCCACGAGTTCTTCAACACCGCCAACGGCACCGCCGTCACGCCAGCCGCCTTCGACTCGCTCCATGCCCGGCACGTCCTGACCGCCAAGGACCTGCGTGAAGGTAGGGCGTTCACCGAAGCCCGCCCGTCCGACCTGGCGCTCAACATATACCGCATCCCGCTTGTGCATCAGCGCATCTACATGCCCGGCCAGGGGGTGACGCTGAAAGTCAACGGGGTTGATTACGTCAACACATACACCGCCGGCGGCGTGCCCAAGGTTCCGGCGGAGATGACGGCGACCGATCGCGAAAACCTGCAGCGGACGCAGAACCATTTCGCGTGGATGTTCCCCGACGAGCGCGAGAGGGGCCTGCTGATCTCGTTCCTGTCCTCGGTGGTGAAGGGCAAGCGCGTCCGGTGGGCGACCGTCATCCACGGCGTAGAGGGCAACGGCAAGACGTTCATCTTCGACATGATGGGCCTACTGCTCGGCAAACAGAACGTGAAGTCGATCGCACCGCGCGAGTTGGAGAAGGAGTTCACCAGTTGGGCCGAGGGTTCGCAGTTCTCGGTCATCGAGGAGATCAAGGTCGCGCACGGGCGTTTCGACGTGATGAACTCGCTCAAGCCGCACATCACCAACAACTACGTCTCTGTCCGCCGCATGCGGACCGACGCCTACATGGTGCCGAACACCGCCACCTACCTCGCGCTGACCAATTACGCCGATGCGCTGCCCATCGAGAAGAACGACCGGCGGTACATGGTCCTGGCATCGGCGCCGCGGAGCGGGGACGTGATGGCGTTGCCGCCCGACTACTTCCAGCGGCTATTTGATGCGCTGGAGACGTCGCCCGGCGCCATTCGCGGATGGCTGCTGAATTACGAACCGCACCCCGATTTCGACGCCAACGGCCGAGCGCCGGTGACGGCGCACAAGCAGCGCATGGTGGACCTGGCGGAGAGCGACGAGGTGCGCATGATCCGGGCCTGCCTCGACAAGCGCAACGGCGAGCCAGGCATGACAGAGACGCTACTGCGGACGGACCTGCTGTCCGAGAAGCTGATGGACGATGGCGAGGCGGTGCCGGCCACGAGGTCCATGAGCCGGGCGCTGATGGACATGGGGCTCGTCTATCTCGGCCGCGCCCGGGCGAGCGGAGAGAAAACCCGCTGGTGGAGCAAAACCCCGTCGAGGTTCCTGACTGACGGGGATTTGGACATGGCGAAAATCCAGGATTGGCTCGAACCGGACATATGAAGTGGACCGAATAGGCACCGGGCCTAATCGGCCCGCCTGAATCGACCAAACCCCCGCCGGGCATCCGAGCGGGGGTTTTTCGTCCAGGGGCGGGGTCTTGGACCGAATACGCTCGGCCCAATGCCGATTTGGCCCGCCATTCGGCCCGCTATTCGGCCCGGCCTAACCCTTTGATTTCTCTATATTATATTTATTATGGGCCGAATAGATAGATAGAATCATACATAATAGAAGGGGAGAGAAAATTAAAAACACACACTACATTCTGTACAGCCAGTTAAGTGCAAGCATGCTTGGCCCACCCATTCGGCCCGGCTTCGGCCCGGGGTTCTCGCCTTGTGCGGAGGGGCCTTCGGGGACGCCCGTGGAGGGGTTTTCGGACCAACGGTGCCTAGGGGTGCCGGAAAACCCCCTCGAACCGCGCTCAGCGCCCTCC
>CAZVTK010000010.1:0-61688 GCA_964629765.1 uncultured Mesorhizobium sp. | reverse complement strand
GCGGCGAACGCCCTTGGCTTGACGACGCAGGTGCCCGTCCGCTCGGTCTATCTGACCTCCGGGCGCAGCCGAAAGATGCACCTCGGCAAGCAGGTCGTGGAATTGCGGCATGCACCGCGCTGGCAATTGGCCTTGGCCAACCGACCGGCAGGGGAGGCTGTCCGGGCGCTTGCCTGGCTCGGCCCGGAGAAAGCGGAAACAGCGCTCAAGACGTTGAAGCGGAGGATGCCGCCTGGTGCGTTCGGCGAGTTGGTCGCCGCAGCGCCACAGCTTCCGACATGGCTCGCGCAGAGCGTCGGAAAGGCGGCTTATGCCTGATGTCTTTCTCCGCCTCTCGGCCCAAGATCGGCGCGATGCGCTGGGAGTCGCGGCTGACCGTTCGGGCCGTCCGACCCATCTCCTCGAAAAGGATGTGTGGGTGGTCTGGGCGCTCGCCACCCTCTATGCGGCGCCGCTCGGCGAGCATCTGGTGTTCAAGGGCGGCACATCACTGTCCAAAGCCTATCAGGTCATCCGCCGATTTTCCGAAGACGTGGATCTGACCTACGACATTCGGGCGATTGCGCCCGATCTGGTCGGGGACAATGGCGAGGGTCTGCCGAAAACGCGGAGCGAGGAAAAGCGCTGGTCCAGCGAGGTCCGTCGGCGGTTGCCGGCATGGGTCGCGGAAACCGTGCAACCCGTGATCGCGAACGCACTGGCCGCCGAAGGTCTGGCGGCGGCCATCCGCGTCGAGGATGACAAGCTCTTCATCGACTATGAGGCGACCGCGGCCGGGTCCGGCTATGTCGCGCCGAGCGTCATGCTGGAGTTCGGCGCCCGTTCGACGGGCGAACCGGCAAGCCTGCGCGATGTGGTCTGCGATGCGTCGGGTCTGATTGAGGGACTGATGTTCCCAACGGCGCGTCCGCGCGTCATGCACGCCGAGCGGACGTTCTGGGAGAAGGCGACCGCCATCCACGTTTTCTGCCTTCAGGATCGACTGCGTGGAGACCGCTTCGCGCGGCATTGGTATGATGTCGCCCGACTGGATGAGGCTGGCCTGGCCGAAGCTGCGTTCGCTGATCGCGAGCTGGCGAACGCTGTCGCACGCCACAAGTCGATGTTCTTCGCGGAAAAGGCTGCCGACCGCACGCCGATCGACTACGCGGCGGCCGTCAATGGCGGCTTGCAACTCGTTCCTGTCGGCGACGGCGCGAAGGTGCTCGAGGAAGATTACGCCCGCATGGTCGAGGACGGGCTGCTCTTCGACGACGCGGAGCCGTTCGAGACGCTCATGGCGCGATGCGCTGACATTGTCGCGCGGGCTAACCGAATGGGCTCCGATGAACGATAGCGGCGATCATCGAGCGCCATGGCGCGGAACGCTTCCCGAACTTTTCGTCGAGCGCACGCGCCGCCATCGCACAGACGAATTCGGCAAAGCATTTTGCGAGACAGGGGGAAGGCCTTCCCCGCAAATCCGTGGAGCTGTAAATCCGTAAAGCAGGATTTCAGGGTGCGAGCGCGGAAGCGCGGAGGCTAGACTGAAGGGAGGCCTCGTGCGGTGACCTGCGTTCGGACCTCGTCAATTCGCGCCTGTTCGCCGACCAGCCAAAGGCGCGCGCGCGCCGCGCTCTCATAGTTCAGATCGTCGACCTCGAACGGCTTGGCGATCGAGCTTGCGATACCCTGCCGTGGCGTTTGGGACGGCTTGAGGTAGAGAGCCGTCGTCTTGGATAGCGGCGTTCGCAGACCTGATCCCAGATCCGACTTCTCGTACAGAACGGCGGCGTCGCCCAGAATGAAGCCGGCATTCGCATCGGTCCTGATCTGCCAGTCCAGGCCGAGCAGCGCGTTGCGGACGATGTCGCGGCCCTTTGGGTCGCGGATGAGATCGGTGAACGGCAATGCCGGGAATCCGCCGGCGGCGTCGAGCGCGGAAATGATGCTGTCGAAATCCCGCTCGGCCGTGGACAAGGCGAGGATATGGTCGAACTCGTCCTCGCGGATATCTGCGCCCGGAAACTGAGCGGCTAGCGCAGCGGCGAAGGATGCGTAGTCCTGCGCGTCGACAGCACCAAGCAGCGCCAGGGCATATTCCTGCGTGCGTGGCCGGTAGGACGCGAGCGTGCCGGGGTCGCGCATGATCTGCGCCGCAAGGAAGGTTGCAAGATCGAGCCTGGCGGGTTCACCGCGATCGCCCGACAGGACACGGTCGAAGGCGTTGGCGCCGGCCGTATCGATCACACCGAGCTCGTTCGTTTCCAGGCTCGTATCATCCACGCCGCCGGGCTGGATCGTATACAGATCGAAGACCTGCATCATCGCCTTGGACGATCGTTGCTTGATCCGGTCGTCGTTCCACTCGTAACCCCAGAGTTTGCCATCGGTGCTGATGAATTTCTTGATCCAGAACTGCGGGACGAAGTGGTGTATGCGTGGCTTGTTGTTCATGGTCGGTGTCGATCATTCCAGAAGATCATTGTGCGGATCGATTGCTAGGGTCGATCAGTACACCGCGCGCCAGCCAACGGAAGGGCCGCGGTCCAGCTCACATTTAAAAATCGTTCGGTTTGCCGAGGCCGCGATGGTTTCCCGCGTGGATTGCCATTGGCGATCGACAGCGCCTCAGTTCAAATAGAATAAAGATTCGCGGCACTCGGTAGTCTTCGCCGAGCGGGAGGGGGCATGTATCTTAAAAATCTAGGTTTAAATAACTTTCGCTCATTCAGTCAGGCAGAGATTCCGCTCTGTAAGGATCTGACGATCCTGGTCGGAGAGAACAACGGCGGCAAGAGCAACGCCATCGATGCGATACGGCTCCTGACCGCGCCGCTCGGCGGGCGACGCGAGCTCTACTGCGAGGCGACGGATATCCGATTTGGAAGCGCGGACAGAAAGTTCGAGTTGACCGCGACGTTCACCGAGCTGAACCCCGCGCAGCAAGGCCGGATGATCTCGGCCGCCACGGATGCTGCGATTTCCGGCTGCGTATTCGGTCTCAAATATGATGAAACCACACGCCGTTTCCCGGTGCGGCCGGTCTTGTGGGGCGGGCACCAGCAGGGCAATCCGGAGCCGGGCTGCCACGAGATGATCCGGCATGTTTATCTGCCGCCGTTGCGTGACGCCAAGCGCGCGCTCGCGTCAGGCAATCCGACCCGCATCTATGCGCTGCTGAATCATTTTCTTGAAGGGGGCGATCCGGAAGCGCTAGCCAAGGCGCTTCGGCGCGGTGTGGAAGCGGAGATCCTTGGCAAGGTCGGTGGCGCCGTGGAGGTGGGGCTGAGCGCGTTGACAGCGGGCGTTCGCCGCCAGGCCGCGTCTCTCGGTTTTGCGAATGACGAGAAGCTCATCGATATCGCGCGCGACCTTCGCTTCAAGCTTTCCGATCACGGCATCGAACCGGAAGACCTCCGCTATTCGGGGCACGGCTACGCGAACCTTCTCTACATGGCGACGATCGCGGTCGAGCTCGAGAAGGTCAATGACGCCGACCTGACGCTCTTCCTCGTGGAGGAGCCGGAAGCGCATCTTCACCCGCAGCTTCAGGCCGCGGTGCTCAGCTTCCTCGATGAGCAGGCCGAGAAGTCGCGCAAGCCGCGCGTCGACAACCAGGGACCGGCGGGCGAGCTGCAGGTGATCGTAGCGACCCATTCGCCGAACCTGTCGGCATGGGTGGAAAGCAAGAAGCTCGTCTTTTTCCGATCCTTTCTTCCCGCGCCCGCAGCGGCCGTACCGCCTATCGCAGAAGACGAGCCGCACGCGCTCGCCGGCGTTCCCGCTGAGATCGTGCCCGAAATCGAGCCGAACCCTGTGATGCCGGTGGGCAGGCCGAGGCGGGAAACGCGCTGCATCCCGCTCGCGGCCCTGGCGCTCGACCCTGTCGAACGCCGCAAGGTCGATCGCTATCTGGACGTGACCAAATCGGCATTTCTATTCGGGGGGCGCGTGCTTCTCGTGGAAGGCATCGCAGAAGCGCTTCTGCTTCCCGTCATGGCGAAGAAGATCGTGTTGACGGATGACGCGGACAAACTCCGCCTGTTCCGCTCCGCGGTCTTCGTGCCGATCGACGGCGTCGATTTTCAGCCATACGCCAAGCTGCTTCTCTCGCCATTCAACGAGGTCCGGATCGCCGACCGGCTCGTCGTTTTGACCGATGGCGACGCTGGGGAGGTGGCGGAAGGAGCGATGACCCCGGGTGCCGGACGCAAGCGCGACCTGGAGGCGATGGTCGCGGGGCTCGGCGCAGGCGATCTCCTTGAGGTCGTCATCAACGACTATTCGCTGGAGACGGAATTGGTCCGCGCGGGCAATGCGGCACTGCTCAAGGAGGTCTACGTCAAGCTTCACCCGCGATCAGCCGATAAATGGGATGCGGCGGTCGCGCAGGCTGGAGCGGCCCAGGCGGTGGCGATTCAGCAGCTCTTCGAGACCACCCGCAAGGGCGATTTTGCCCAACTCATCGCTGAGGAAATCAACAACGGCAAGGCTTTTACGGTGCCGGCCTATCTGAAAGCGGCTATCGAGGCGCTCGTGAAATGATCGCTGCGCCGTTCAAGCCGACCGACGAGCAGCGGCGCGTGATCGATCATCCGGGCTCGGCGTTCATCGCGGCGTGCCCGGGCGCGGGCAAGACCCGCGTCATGGTGGAGCGCGCACGGACGCTTCTCAGCGGACGGCAGACCGGCCGCGGTATCGCCTTCCTGTCCTTCACCATCGCCGCCGTCTCCGAGCTGGAGGATCGGCTGCGCCGAGATGGAATTGTCGAGACGCCAGCGTTCCCGCACTTCATCGGGACGTTCGACGCGTTCCTGTGGCAATTTCTCATCTCACCGTTCGGCGTCGACGGCTGCGCCGCAAAGCCGAAGCTTATCCCGGATAAGGACGACTGCACGATACAGCCGTTTGCCGGTGCGCAGGCCTTGCCGCTGCAGTGCTTTGATCGTGAGACAGGGGAGGCGATCCCCGCCATGATCCAGCGTCACGGCTTTCGCGGGAAGATCAAGGCGCACGAGACGGCGGCACGAAACACGCGTGCGCGCTTCCTTCAGCGCGGCGAACTCGATTTCGCCGATGTGCGTTCCGTGGCGCTCGCCCGGCTGCGCGATCCGGCATGCGGGGCTGTTCTAGGCCCGGCATTTGCGGCGCGCTTCCTAGAGTTGATCGTCGACGAGGCGCAGGATTGCAATCCGGTCGACTTGGAGATCATCGCGTGGTTCCGGGCAGCGGGCGTGCCGGTGAAGGTGATCTGCGACCCGAACCAGGCGATCTATGGCTTTCGGGGCGGCGTCACGCGCGAACTTGGGCAATTCGCAGAGACGTTCGGCGCCGACGAGCGCCTGCCCATGAGCGGAAACTTCCGGTCTAGCGAGCACATCACGAAAGGGGGGGTAGCCTTGCGCGCGCCCGGCATGCGCGCCGCGATCGACGAAGCGCTGGGAGAGCATCGCGAGGAGCCGACCGCAATTCAGATCCTGTCCTATTCGGGAAAAGGCGTTCCTTCCACGATCGGGTCGAAATTTCAGGAACTCGTGACGGCAATGGGGCTGGAGGCGCGAGATTGTCCGATAGTGTCGGCGACGCGCCGGACGAGCGCAAACGCGCTCGGGCATCCCCAGGATTCCGGTGTGCGGGACCTCAGCTACAGGCTGGCCGTCGCGGTGAGCGATTTTCATTTCTCGTTCGAGCTTGGCGGTCGGAAGGAGGCGCTGGTCGCTATCCACCGGATCATGCTCGAACTGGGTGGTCAGATGGGCGGTAGGACCTACCATCAGCATCTCGTGGACGCGGATGTCAGCCCGGATGCATGGCGTCCCGAAGCACTCGCCCTGGCGCAGGCGCTCCGATTCAGCCCGGAGAGGTTCGCGACGGCCGAGGCGTGGCACGACGAGGCGCGTCGGCTGTTCGCGCCCCTCCTGCCGGCCGGTGGCCAATCGATCAATCAGCGCCTCCGTCGCAATGGCGACCTCGACAAGGCATTGTCGGTCGCGCCCGCATCGGGCCACGCCGCGCGGACGATCCATAGCGTGAAGGGGATGGAGTTTCCCGCGATCTGCGTGGTGATGTCGCCAAGCACCGCCAAGGGTATCGTCGATTTTCTCGCGGGGGATGGTGCGGTCGATAACGAGGAAGCGCGCAAGATCTACGTCGGCGCGTCTCGGGCGCAGCGCCTCTTGGCGATTGCCCTGCCACGGACCCAAGCCCCACGGCTCAGGGATTTGATGGCGGGAATGGGCGGCGCGGTCGATCTGATCGCGCTCTAGGCCAGGGGCTACTCGGCAGCCAAAGCGGTTGGCGGCGCACGTTCGTAGGCCATGGCGGCCTCAACTTCGGCACGGATTTCCTGACGCGATGGTCGCTTGGGCAACGGTGGCAGGAACGGTTCGCTGAGATTGGCTGGAACGGTCGCATCGATGTTGAGATCGGCCAGAGCGCCGACTCCATCGTGGCGACGGTCGAAGACGGCGATCGGGTGCTTGAGGAAGTGCTGATCGAACATCGCGGTCATTCCGGAAGGCGACAGCTTCGCGAGTTCGCTCCTGACCTCTTTTCCGGCCCTCCAGCCGATCACGTAACGTTTGGTTCTGTCGCGAGCCGCCGTAAGAGCGGCGATCGCCGCGTCAGTGAAGCCGCCGCTGGTCCAGAACTCGAAATGCACCGTCGAGCTGTTGAAGCGGTCCTCGGCCTTCGTCGCGCTGTAGATGCCGGGCACCTTCTCCGTCAGCCATGCCTCGACCTCCGGTGCATCGATCATATGATCCGGCTGGTAGCCCTTGCACTCGTAGATCCAGACTTCGCCGGCGACGACCCGGCGAACGTCGATCTCAGCCTTGAAGGTGTCAAAACGGAGGAGGTGATTGATATCGATCGAGCCGCCGAAGCGGGCCTGCACCACATGGCCGACCACAAGCTCGAAAAGGGAGCCACGCAGGTTGCGATCCGCGCCATCGATGCTGCTGAGTTTGTCAAACAGCTCGCCGATGACTTCCGGGTTCGCGACTGCGACTGCGGCCGCCTTGTTCAACGTTTCGAGCAGAGTGGCGAGGCCAACGGCAACGTCCCGACCGAATAGGTTCTTCGGTGTCGCCAACATGAGGCCGTGGGAGCGCCCGAGGTTGAAGGCCGCTTGGGTGTAGCCGTCGGCCATCAGCACCGGCATGAAGGGCGGAAGGTTTTTCAGATAGGACGACAGGCTGAACTTGCGGATGAAGGCGGCGATGGCGTGCTCGTCGACGGCCGAGCCTGCGATGACGTCACCCACCAGGAAGCCGGGCTTTGGCGGGCCATCCTTCTGACGACGGACCATCGGGACCATGTAGGACGGGCCGCAAAGATCCCAATTGAACGTGCCGAACGTCGGCAGGCGGTCGGCGTCTCCGCGGATCTCGATCTTGTCGTAGCTCGCGACGCCGAGGCGACGAGCCCAATCGCGCAATGCGAGAAGCAGCATCTTCTCGACGACGAGCCTGGCGCGGAGGCGTTGGAAGTTCGGTCGGCCAAGATATCCGTCAGCGCGAAGGGCGACGACGGGGCCGACGCCCTGCATCTCGCCGCGCTCGATGAGGTGAACAGCTTCGAGGCGTTGCAGCACCGTGTCACTAGAGACCTGGCCCTGCTGCCGGATAGGCGAGCCGCTTATGATCGCGAACTGGTCAAGAGGCACCACGCCATCACGCGCTTGGAGCGCAGCGAGCGCGGGCCCGTACGCCGGGCTGGCCTCGCGGATGTCGCGCGAGAGAGCCGTCCAGTAATGCTCGGTGCCTTCGTGCTTGGCGTGATAGAGAAAACGGGCGTTGCGCGGAAAGACGAGACCCTTCAGGCGGCGCACATTAGGTCCGGCGCGGCTGATCCGTTGGCGCGCGACGTCGGCCGAGCACCCTTGCGCCACCAGCTTGCGGGCAATCTCGGACGACAGGGCGGGCCCATCGGCAAGCAGGATAGATTCAACGGAAATCACGGGTCGCACCTCAGTGTCACACTCCGCTATTTATAATGTTACTACAGTGCGGTGTCTCCATTTTTGCGTCCGCCGAGATGCAATAAATTTCGCATTTGAATCAGTTGGTTATACTTGGCACGGGCGACGATCCCGGGTGCTCCCCGTCACGGTCGTCTGTCACACGGCCTTCGCGATGCGCCGAAGGCCTCCATGAAGCGCTGTCCGGGCTCAGTGGAAGTCCCGCGATATCTAAGAAGTCGCTGGGCGTGAAGACGCCGCCGCGCCCGGCAGAGCGGGCGCGCCTCATAATCCGATCGGGAGGCGATGTGGTCGTC
Organism: uncultured Mesorhizobium sp.; assembly: GCA_964629765.1. Taxonomy (GTDB): domain Bacteria; phylum Pseudomonadota; class Alphaproteobacteria; order Rhizobiales; family Rhizobiaceae; genus RCIO01. Next base: position 53,429 of record CAZVTK010000010.1, on the reverse strand, counting down.
ACTTTCATTTGTCAGAAATAGTGCTCTTTGTCTGACATCTAATGGGCTGTTTAAGAGGAAGGCTTCCAAATAGCGGACCTGTCACTTCCAATTATCCGGCGCCCGAAGCCTTGATTGGCAGGGAGCAGAAACGTCGGGCCGGCGGGTGCATCCGGATTGCGTTAGCGATCAGTGACTGGCGAGATTGGGGAGGTTGGAGATGGTGCATGCGCGCTCTCGGCCTACGTGACAATCGGCCGTCGTGATGATAGGGTTTCAGCGTGAAATCGGCGGAATGCACGGATCGAGACGGATTGTTTCCTGCATCCCTTGCTTGACGATAGTCCCCGAAAGTACGGTTTTTCGGGGTATCCCGGAAAATCCAATGATTTCAAAAGCCGACCATTTTGGCGGGATGGCTGACGGTATATCGTCAGAAAAAATATTTTTAATGATGTGATTTCAACATCTTATGAGGCGCATTAATAATAGAGTGGGAGTAGGGCGAGCGGGAGCAGGGGACGCGGCGGCATCCGCGTAGTCGCCGCCATTTTTCCACATCCGCCGCGATTGCTCCCGCCGGCGCGGCCTTGAAAAGTTCTCTTTTTGTTCCTATGATGGCCGGATGCAGATGGCATTCGACCTTGGCGCCGGCGAGGACATGGCGTGGGTGCGGGACCAGTTGAGGTCCCGCTTCGGCCGCCCTGACTGGGGCAACGCACGATCGCCGATCGGCCAGCTCGTAAAGTCGTCGATCAGCCACCGCACGCTCGACGAAGTCTCCCTGGCCGCCTACCACCGGCTCGTGGCGGCCTACCCGCAATGGCCCGCTCTCGCGCAGGCGCCGACCGGCGCTATCGAGGCCCTGATCGGCGACGTCACCTTTCCCGATGTCAAGGCACGGCATCTCGGCGAGGCGCTGCGCGCCATAGGAGCCAGCCATCCGGATTTCGACCTGGGATTCCTCAGCCGCCTGAGCGTTGCCGAGGCGCTCGCGTGGCTGGAGCGGCTGCCCGGCGTCGGCCGCAAAGTCTCCGCCTCCACGCTCAATTTCAGCACGTTGAGCATGCCGGCATTCGTCGTGGACACGCACATCCTGCGGATATTGAGCCGGTACGGCTTCGTCCGGGACAAGGCCGACACGCGCACGGCCTATGACGCGGCGATGGCGGCTGCGCCGCGATGGAGCGCGGCCGAACTGGCCGAGCTCCACGTCCTGATGAAACGTCTCGGCCAGACCGTCTGCCGGCATGACCGCGCCCGCTGCGCCGATTGTCCGATCCGCCGGCGCTGCAAGGCCGCCGCCGTCCCTGCCCATAGGTCGGTGCGCGTCGGAGGGCGCAGCATGGATCATCGGCAGCGACCTGCCCGGCAGTAGCGCGGCGCCGGGAAGGTCCGGATGGCCCGGACGGTATGGATCGAATGCTGTGATTTGCGGGCTTTCCTCATGATCCGTCCCGTTTGCACCTGCTATCCAGGCCATGTCGGGTTGGAGAACCCGTCGCATCCCGTCCGCAAGATGAATGGCATCGCATCATGACCTTTCATGCCGACCTGCACGTCCACTCGAAATATTCCCGGGCCACGAGCCGGGATCTGGACCTCGAGCATCTGTTCTGGTGGGCGGCGCGCAAGGGCATCCGCGTGGTCGGCACCGGCGACTGCGTGCATCCGGTCTGGCTTGCGGAGATCAAGGACAGACTGGTGGCCGAGGGCAACGGGCTCTTTCGCCTCCGGCCCGAGATCGAGGCGGCGCTGTGGGAGACGCTTCCACCCGCCTGCCGGCAGCCGGTGTCCTTCATGCTCTCCACCGAGATATCGACCATCTACAAGAAGGGTGACAAGACCCGGAAGATCCATCACCTGATCTACGCAGCCGACCTCATTGCTGCCGACCGGCTGGCGGCCAGCCTCGCGCGCATCGGCAACATCGCCTCCGACGGCCGCCCGATCCTCGGTCTTGATTCGCGCAACCTTCTGGAGATCGCGCTGGAATCGGGGCCGGATTCCTATCTCGTCCCAGCCCATATCTGGACGCCGTGGTTCGCGGCGCTCGGCTCGCAGTCGGGCTTCGATTCCATCGAGGAATGTTATGGCGATCTCGCCGCGCACATCTTCGCCGTCGAGACCGGACTGTCGTCCGATCCGGCCATGAACTGGCGCGTCTCCTCGCTCGACCGCTTCCGACTCACCTCCAATTCCGACGCACATTCGCCCGGCAAGCTCGGCCGCGAGGCGACGCGCTTCGACTGCGCGCCCGACTATTTCGCCATCCGCCGCGCGCTGGAGACCGGCGACGGCTATGTCGGCACGGTCGAGTTCTTCCCCGAGGAAGGCAAGTATCACATGGACGGGCACCGCAATTGCGGCGTGCGGCTCTCGCCTGCGCAGACGATCGAGCTCGGGGGCCGCTGCCCGGCCTGCGGGCGGCCGGTCACGGTCGGCGTGGCGCACCGCATCGAGGCGCTGGCCGACCGCGGCGAGGCCGTGCCGCCGCCGACGGCAGGCGCGGTGTCGAGCCTCGTGCCGTTGCCCGAGATCCTGTCGGAGATCGTCGGCAGCGGCGTCGCGTCGAAAGCTGTCGCCCATGCCTACGACCGCACCTCCGCCGCGCTCGGGCCGGAACTCGCCACGTTGCAGGACATGCCGGTGGAGGACGTCGCCAGGGTGCATCCGCTGCTCGGCGAGGCGGTGACGCGGCTGCGCGCCGGCGACGTCATCCGGCAGGCCGGCTATGACGGGGAATACGGCGTCATCCGGTTGTTCGAGGACGGCGAGCTCGACCGCCTCGCCGGAAGCCGGCTGCTGTTCGACGCGCCGCTCGTCAGCCGCGCGAAGCCATCGAAGCGCAAGGCGAAGGAGGACGCGCCGGATGAGCCGGTGGCGCCGTTGGAGCCCGTCGAAGCGCAGCCGTCGGGCCGCCCGGGCGTTCTCGCCGGGCTCGACGCCGACCAGGCGAGCGCCGCGGAGGCGGACGGGCCGCTGGTGGTGATCGCCGGACCCGGCTCGGGCAAGACGCGCATGCTCACCCACCGCATCGCGCATCTGGTGCGGGAGCGCGGCGTGCCGGCCGGCTCGTGCCTCGCCGTCACCTTCACGCGCAAGGCGACGGAGGAACTGCGGACACGGCTCACGGGGCTGCTCGGCAAGGAGGCGCGGGCGGTGGCGGTCCACAGCTTCCATTCGCTCGGCCTTGCGATCCTGCGCGCGCATGCCGGCCGCGCCGGCCTCGGCGCGGATTTCCGAATTGCCGGGGAAACGGAGCGCAAGGCGGCGCTGGCCGAGGCGCTGGGCGTCGGGCAGGTACGCGCGGCTCGTCTCCTCAGGGCCGTCTCGGTGCTCAAGCGCACGGGCGCGAAAGGCGAGGGCGAGGAGGCCGATGCGCGTGCAGCCCTCGACCGGATCGGCCGGGCGCAGGGATGGATCGACTTCGACGACCTCGTCGCGCTCGCCGCCGATCTTCTCGATGGAGACGCGGAGATCGCGGCCGAATGGCAGGCGCGCTTTTCGCACATCGTCGCCGACGAGTTCCAGGACGTCGACGAGCAGCAGTACCGCCTGCTGCGGCTGCTGGCCGGGAACCGCGGCGATCTTTGCGTCATCGGCGATCCCGATCAGGCGATCTACGGATTTCGCGGCGCCGACGCCGCCTGCTTCAAGCGCTTCGGGCAGGATTTCCCCGCTGCCCTCACCTTCCGGCTTCGGCGCAACTATCGCTCCACCGGCACAATCGTGAAGGCTGCGTCGGGGTTCATCGGCGCGCCCTCGGAAATCGTCCGCCCGATGGGCAAGCTGATCGTGACCCATGCAGCGGCGGGCGATGCGGCGGAGGCGGATTTCGTCGCGGCCACCATCGAGGATCTGCTCGGCGGCCACGATCTTCTCACTGCCAACCGCAATGGCGGCGCCTCAAACGCCGGTCGACCGCTCGGCTTCGCCGACTGCGCCGTGCTCTACCGCACCGACGCGCAGGCGGCGGCACTTCGCGCAGCCTTCGACCGCGCCGGCATCCCGTTCATGAAAAGCTCGCCCGCGCCGATCGCCGGACATCCCGGCGTGGTGGCGATCATCGACATGCTCGCTGCGACGGCCGCGGGCCCGGACGAGAACCTGCCGGCGCGGATCGCGCAAGCGGCGGAAGCCGCCCGCAGGGCAAACGGCGCCGACGCGGCGGCGCTCGCCGAGGCGAGGGGCTGGCTCGCCGCGCTTGCCGCCTCGGACGCGGTGGCCGGCGATCCGGGACGGCTCGCCGAGGCGGCGGCGCTTTCGACCGAGGCCGATTTCCGCGACGCGCGCGCCGACCGCGTTTCGCTCATGACCATGCACGCGGCCAAGGGCCTGGAGCTTGCGGTCGCGTTCGTCGTCGGCATGGAAGCCGGGCTGGTGCCGTTCTCGTGGGGCGCCGCGGTGCTGAACGACGAGACGACGCAGGCCGAGGAGCGGCGGCTGTTCTATGTCGCCATGACCCGCGCCCGCGACAGACTGTTCCTGACGCGCGCCGCCGAGCGGTTCTGGCGCGGTGCCGTGCGCGCGCTGCCGTCTTCGCCCTTCCTCGGCGAGATCGCCGCGGACCTGATGGTCAGCGATGGCGCAAGCGGACGAAAACGCAAGCGGGCGCAGCAGCTCAACCTGTTTTGAACCCTCGCGCGGTCCTTGGTGCACCGGTTCGCCTTTACCGCCCGGTCGCCGAAAAATGCTGGTAGTCCTTGCTGTTCTTCCAGGCGCCGCCCCATGCCCAGCCGATCCGCGCGAAGGCGCGGGTGACGACGTCGCCGTGAAGGATGATGCCGGTCACGCCGGCCGTGCGCTCGCCGGGCTGGTCGTAGGCCGCGCCCGCCGGCGGGAAGGTGCCCCGGCGCGTCACATAGGGGTTCTGCACCGGGTTGATGTCGACGGCGAGGCCGAGCGAATGCGCCGACGGCCTGTTCGTGCCGGGCACGTTGCGACAGTTGAAGCCGCTCGTGTTGTTCGCCGCCATCGACGCATCGTCGTCGCCGCCGAACGCATCGACGAGGTCCATGCGCTGGATTCGGAATTCGCCGCTGTCGAAGATCGCCTGGAAGGCGTCCGCGACGTTCCCGGCCACGCCTTTCGCCACCACCAGCCGTCCCGATTGTGGGGCTCCGTCGAAGTCGAGATAGGGCACCGTGACCAGCGCGAGGTCGTCGCGCGAGGGGCAGTTGCGCCCCGGGTGCCACGAGGCGCCTTGCATCGCCTCCCACACCGGGTCGGGCAGCGGCTCGACCCAGGCGCGCGCCGCCTCCTGCGCGTCCGTCCGAAGCACGAGGGCAGCGAACAGGACGAGTGCCGCCAGCACCGCCGAGATACGCAGGAGCCTCATGCGCCGCCGGCCGCCAGCCGTTCCTCGATCGCCCGCGCGCTCGCCAGCAGCAGCGGCTCCTGCCAGCGGCGCGCCATCAGTTGCAGGCCGAGCGGCAGGCCGTTGTCGCCGGTGCCGAGCGGAATCGAGACCGCCGGCAGGCCGAGCAGCGAGGCGAAGCGGGCATAGGAGGCGTCGCCGGTCGAGCCGAACAGCGGCGCCTCGCCGAGCGCGGCCGGCATCGCGAGCACATCCGCACCGCCGAACAGCGCTTCGATATCGACGGCCGCCCGCGCGTCCAGCGCCCGCCGGTAGTCGTCGCCGGACACCGCGGCGGGATCGAGGAATGCGCGCATCTGCGGCGACAGCAGGTCGGGGAACTGAAGCCGCTCCATGGCAAGCTCGCGGCACATCTCGAAGCGCATGATCGCCACCTGCACCGCCTCGAGCCCGGGCGCCGGCCCCGCCACCTCCGGCCATCCCATGGCGCCGCATAGGCGCTCGAACGCGGCCCGCATCGCCGGCTCCGTCTGTGCCCAGTAGTGCGTCCGCGCAAAGCCGACGGTGCCTTGCACGGCGCTTTGCGCACCCTCCAGCGCGTCGTAGATGCGCGCGGCAGTGGCCACGTCCGCGGCGATCCAGCCGATCGTGTCGAGCGAGGGCGCGCAGGACTTCACCCCCGCGATGCTGAAGCGCCCGTGCGTCGGCTTGAAACCCACGACGCCGCAGAAGGATGCCGGCCGCAGCAGCGAGCCGGCGGTCTGCGTGCCCAGCGCCGCATCGACATGGCGGTCGGCCACCGCCGCGGCCGAACCGCTGGACGAGCCGCCGGGTGAATGGGCGAGGTTGCGCGGATTGCGCGTCGCCGCCGGCGACAGGAACGCCAGCTCGGTCGTCTCCGTCTTGCCGACGATCGTCGCGCCGAGCGCGCGCAGCGAGGCGACGAGCGCCGCGTCATGAGCCGGAACGCGACCCCGGTGGATCGGGCTGCCATGCTCGCAGGGCATGCCGCCGACGTCGATGATATCCTTGACCCCGAGCGTCAGGCCGCGGAGCTCGCTACCCGGAATCGGCTCGCCTGCCGCATCCGCGTCGACATGGACCCAGGCGCGCACCGCGCCGTCCCGCGCGGCGATCCGCGACAGCGACCGTTCAACCGTGCTCCCGTCTTGTTCCATTGGCGCTCCCCCGCAGCCTTCATCCATCATCCGCGACGCCGGCCGCCTCATCAAGCGTGCCCCCAGCGCGGACGCGAAAGATCGGCTTGACTTCCATTCCGGGATCATTAGAACAAAATAAGAACATAGACAAGGTGCATCGTGATGCAGCTCGACCTGTTCCCGCCGGCGGTGTCGGCGAACATTTATTTCGCCATGAAGCCGGCGGAGCCGGTGGCGGCGCGGATGCTGGCGGCCGCCCGCGCCGTCGTGCCGGCACGCGGAGGGCGGCTCGCCTTCCGCCGTCTCGATCTGCTGCATCTCACCTTGCGGATGGTGGGGCGGTTCGACGGACCTGCGCGGGGGCAGGTTCGGCAGGCGATGCATGCGGCTGCGCGGATAGCGTTGCCGCCCTTCGAGGTGCGGCCGGACTCGGTCCTGACCCTGAAAGGCGGGAGGCCGGGCCGTTATCCTCTCGTCATGGTGCCACGTCGGGCGCCGGACGAATTGCGCGAGCTTTGGCGATGGCTCGGTCGCGAGCTCGCCGCAGCCGGCGCCGGGCGGCATGGCGGGCGTGCCTTCTTTCCGCATGTGACCGTGCGCTACGGCTCGGAAACGATGCCTCCGACCATGGTCGAGGCTGTCGTCTGGCCCGTATCGGAATTCGTCCTCGTGCGCAGCGTGATCGGCGCCTCGCGGCACGAGATTCTCGGCCGGTGGAGCCTGGCGGGATGAGCGCGTCGCATGCCTGCCGCGGGCGCCTGCGGTCACGGGATGACGCCGGCATCGTGACGCCGGGGCAGCCGGCGCGTTCCGGTGCGCCGATAGGAGAGGGACCCGCCTTGTACCGCTTGCGGCGGCGGGCTACGCATTCCGGACGCCGCCGGACGGAAAGGCCCACCCGTGTTCGTTTCATTCTTCCCCAGGCCGAAGCTGTTCTTCACCTCCGCCGCCGTCTGGGCGGCCATTGCCGTGGCGCTGTGGTATCTGGGCGGATCGGAATGGGGAGCGGCGATCGGCCTGCCCTCTGCGCCGGACGCGCCGCCGATCATCGGCATATCGGTGTTCTGGTCGCCGCCTTTCTTGTGGTTCTACATCTATTTCGCGATCTTCGTGGGCGTCTTCTACGCCTTCTGGCGCCGGTACGACCCCAATCCGTGGCAGCGCTGGTCGGTGCTGGGCTCGGCGCTGATCCTCTTCATCGTCTATTTCCAGGTGCAGGTCTCGGTCGCGGTCAACAACTGGTACGGCCCGTTCTGGGATTACGTCCAGAACATCATGTCCAAGCAGGCGACCTCGACCACCGGCGAGTTCTACGGCCAGGTGTTCAGCTTCGCCGGCCTTGCACTCGTCGGCATGAACGTGGCCGTGCTCAACGCCTTCCTCGTCAGCCACTGGGTGTTCCGCTGGCGGCATGTGATGAACGACTACTACATGCTGCACTGGCCCAGGCTGCGCGGCATCGAGGGCGCGGCGCAGCGCGTCCAGGAAGACACGATGCGCTTCAGCCAGATGATGGAGCGTCTGGGCGTGTCGTTCGTCGATTCGATCATGACGCTGATCGCCTTCATGCCGGTGCTCATCCGGCTTTCGGCCAACATCACCGAGCTGCCGATCGTCGGCGCCATTGCGCATCCGCTGGTGACGGCCGCCATCGGCTGGTCGATATTCGGCACGCTGGCGCTGGTGATCGCCGGCTACAAGCTTCCGGGGCTGGAGTTTCGCAACCAGCGCGTCGAGGCGGCCTATCGAAAGGAGCTGGTCTACGGCGAGGACGATCCGTCGCGCGCCGATCCGGTGACGGTGCGCGAGCTCTTCGCCAATGTGCGCAAGAACTATTTCCGGCTCTATTTCCACTACGTCTATTTCAACGTGGTGCGCTACACCTACCTTCAGGCCAACAACATCTTCTCGCTGCTGATCCTCGGGCCCTCCATCGTCGGCGGGACGGTGACGCTCGGCCTGTTCAACCAGATCAGCTACGCCTTCAGCCAGGTGACGAGCTCGTTCCAGTTCCTGGTCAATTCCTGGCCGAGCATCGTAGAGCTGCTGTCGGTCCACAAACGCCTGCGCGCCTTCGAGGCGGCGATCGGGGACGAGCCGCTGCCCGACATCGACCGGCGCTATCTGGAGCGCGCGCGCGCCGGAACGGCGCCGGAGGACCAGCCGGCGGCGTGACGCCGCTAGTCGAGCCCGCCGCGCAGCGCGGGGCGGGCGGCTCCCGTTCGGTCAGGCGGGGTTTCGTCGAGCAGCTCGCGATAGCTCACGCAGCGCACCTGCGGTCGCGTGCAGGCCGCGCGCGCGAAGCGCTCCAGCGCGTTCCAGTAGGCGCCGTCGTTCATCAGCGTGAAGTGGAAGCCGAGCTGGAGCGGCGTGCGTTCGCCCTCATATTCGCGCTCGAACGCGGCCATGAAGGCGTCGTAGCTGCGCTGCTCGAAGGCGGCCGCCTCGCCTGGCCGCTCGAAGCCGCCCGAATGGCGCACATAAAGATTGTAGTCCATGGCGATGACCGGCTTGCCCTGCGGCCCCTCGGGGATCATGGGCAGGGCGAAGATTTCGATCTTGCCGGCAGCCGCCGGCTGCGGGCCGCGCGAAACCCGGCTGGCGTCATAGGCGAAGCCGGCCGCCTCCAGCGCCGCGTCGAGCTGCTTGCCCGTCGACAGATAGGGCGCGCGAAAGCCGGTCACCTCGCTCGCGGCGAAGCTGCGCCAGCCCTCCGGCTCGCCGGCAAGCTTGTTGTTGGCCCAGGCGTCGCGCAGGATGGCGGTGAAGGCGGCGAACTCCTCGCCCCATTCCGCCGCGCTCCAGTCGCCGCCGTCGAAATGGCCGCAGCCATGGCTGGCGATCTCGTGGCCTTCGCCGCGCGCTTCCCAGATGTGGGTGAGCCGCTCGGCGACCTCCTCGCGCGAGACGGCGAAACCGACATTCGACCGGCCCGCCGCATGGCGCGGCGCTTTGTAGCGGGCGCGCTGCTCCTGCGGCACGAGATAGACGCAGGACAGGAAATAGGTGAAGCGCGCGCCGGTCTCGCGGGCAAGCGCGCGGCTGCGCTCCCATTGCCCGATCGGGCCGGCGCCGTCGAAGGAGATCACCACATATTGAACCCGCTCCTGCGCAATGGCGGGAGCGAGGGCAAGCAGCAGCGAAAGCGAGAAGGCGAGGAACAGCAGGCGCGACATCGAATGCTTCGGGCAGGGGCGCGGGCAACCTTGCGCGACAATGTGGCGGCATCCGGTCGGGCCGCTATTTTTGCCTGCGGCCTTCCATGCCGACAAATTTCCGCTAAAAGCCTGCGCCAAGTCCCGCTCGCCAGATCCCGCACCAGCGCTTTTGCCGGGCAGCAAGGTAGTTCGATGTCCGACGACAGTTTCATCCGCGAAGTCAACGAGGAGATCCGCACCGACCAGGCGAAGGCGCTCTGGGACCGGTTCGGCGCCTATGTCGTCGGCATTGCGATCGTGCTCGTGGTCGGCACGGGCGCATGGGTCGGCTGGGACTACTGGACGCAGATGCGCGCCAATGCGTCGGGCGACCGCTTCAGCGCCGCTCTCACTCTGGCCCGTGAGGGCAAAGGCGACGAGGCGCTGGCCGCGCTCAAGGCGCTGGAGGCGGACGGCTATGGCAACTATCCCGTCCTTGCGCGGCTGCGCGCGGCCACCGTGCTGGTGCAGCAGGACAAGCCGGCCGAGGCGGTGGCCGAGTTCGATGCGGTGGTGGCCGATGGTTCGGTGCCGCAGCCGATCCGCGACATGGCGCGGCTGCGCGCCGGCTATGTCCTGGTCGACCACGGCTCCTATGCCGAGGTGTCGTCGCGCGTCGAGGCGCTGACGGCGGAAACGAGCACGCTGCGCCATTCGGCCCGCGAGGCGCTCGGCCTGTCGGCGTGGAAGGAAGGCCGCTCGGCCGACGCCGTCACCCTGTTCGAGCAGATCGCTTCAGATGTCGGGGCGCCGCGCAACGCGCGCGAGCGGGCGACGATGATGGCGGAACTGATCCGCGGTGGCGGAACGGTAAACTAGGGAGGCTGCGATGGCCTTCCGGCTCGCCATCGTCGGACGGCCGAATGTCGGCAAGTCGACCCTCTTCAACCGGCTCGCCGGCAGCCGGCTCGCGCTGGTGGACGACACGCCCGGCGTGACGCGCGACCGCCGCATGCATGCGGCGCGGCTGCAGGATCTGCGTTTCGAGGTGATCGACACGGCCGGCTTCGAGGAAGCGGGGCCGGCGACGCTGGCCGGGCGCATGCGCCGGCAGACCGAGATCGCCATCGACGAGGCGGACGTGATCGTCTTCATGGTCGATGCTCGCGCCGGCATCCTGCCCGACGACCGCGCCTTCGCCGACATCGTCCGCCGTTCGGGCAAGCCCGTCGTGCTGGTCGCCAACAAGAGCGAATCGCGCGCCGCCGACGCCGGGGCGGTCGAGGCATGGGAGCTCGGGCTCGGCGAGCCGGTGACGATCTCCGCCGAGCACGGGCTGGGCATGCCCGACCTGCGCGACGCGCTGGTCGAGGCGCTCGGCGAGCGGGCGCTGGAGCGCGACGAGCCGGCCGCGCGCGACGGCCAGCCGCTGATCGGCGAGGACATCGCCGACCCGGATTCGGACGAGCAGCCCGCCTACGACGCCACCAAGCCGCTGCGCGTCGCCATCGTCGGGCGCCCCAATGCCGGCAAGTCGACGCTGATCAACGCGCTGATCGGCGAGGACCGGCTGCTGACCGGGCCTGAGGCCGGCATCACCCGCGATTCCATCTCGGTCGACTGGCAGTGGCGCGGCCGCGTCATCAAGCTGTTCGACACGGCCGGCATGCGCCGCAAGGCCCGCATCCAGGAGAAGCTGGAAAAGCTGTCGGTCGCCGATGGACTGCGGGCCGTGCGCTTCGCCGAGGTGGTGATCGTCCTGCTCGACGCGACCATTCCCTTCGAGAAGCAGGATCTCCAGATCGCCGACCTCATCGCCCGCGAGGGCAGGGCGCCGGTGCTCGCTTTTTCCAAATGGGACCTGATCGAAAATCCGCAAGCCGCGCTCACCGGTCTGCGCGAGAAGACGGCGCGGCTGCTGCCGCAGCTTCGCGGCGTGCAGGCGGTGACCGTCTCCGCCGAGACCGGCCGCGGCCTCGACCGGCTGATGGAATCGGTGGTGCGCACCCATGAGGTGTGGAACCGCCGTATCTCCACCGGCCGCCTCAACCGCTGGCTCGAGGAAGCGGTGGCCCAGCACCCGCCGCCGGCCGTCGCCGGCCGCCGCCTCAAGATCAAGTACATGACGCAGGTGAAGACCCGCCCGCCGGGCTTCGTCGTCTCCTGCTCGCGGCCCGACGCCGTGCCGGACTCCTATGTCCGCTATCTGGTCAACGGCCTTCGCGACACGTTCGACCTGCCGGGCGTGCCGATCCGCGTCGCGCTGCGCGCCTCGGACAATCCCTTCGCCCCGAAGAAGTAGCGTCCGCCGGGCATCTCCGTCCGCGACACCGCGTCCGGCTGCGGCAGCGCCCTGTTGTGGCCGTGTGGGCGCCGCATCGCCTTGCCATTGCCGCCGCTTCGTCGCTTCGATCCGGACAAAACGCCGCCGCAGGCCCGCCGTTAACCGGGCATCAAGGTTAAGGGACCATGATCGGAACAGTTCAGTTTGCGTCGTGTTCCGGAGTGTTCCAGTGGGTGGTAGAGCTGTGATGCGGCAATGGTCCGCGCCCTCGCCGAAGCGTTCCTTCCTTGCTCCTCTCGTCGTCGGTCTCGGCATCTGGCTCGGTTTTCCCACCACGTCGGCCTTGCAGGACATGTCGGCGCTGGTGTCCGGCGCGGAAGCCGCCGGCCCGCGCTGGAACCAGGTGGTGGAGCGCGCCAGGGCGGGCTCGATCCATCAGGCCGAATTGCCCTTCGCCGACGCGGGCCTCAGCACCGGCTCCGTCTCGGGCTCCGGCGTGGTGGCGCCCGGCCTCGGCACGGTGGCCCTGCGCGGCAAGGCGGCGCGGGAGGATACGCCGGACGAGCAGCGTGTGAACCGTTCCGAAAAGCGCGGCCGCATCGTCGGCATCGTGCCGGTGGCCCCGCCGAAAGCCTTCAGCGCCGGATCGGTGGTCGAGCGTACTTCTTCTCTCGTGCTTCCGCCCGTCGACGATACGCTCGCGATGGCCTTCGCCGATCCGCACATCAAGGGGCAGGAGATCCAGATCGCCACGGCCTTCTACGTCCGCAAGGAAAAGAAGGCCGACCCGGCGATCCCGGCCTATCTCGCCGGCCTCGTCAACAATGACAGGCCCGACATCCTCGCCACCGCCTATGCGCCGCCCGTGCCCGACTTCGCACGCGAATCGCCGTTCGCCAGCCTGCTCCAGGAGGAGGACCCCAACGGGGGCCGCTTCATCCCGCCTGTCGGGAAGGGCGATCACGCATGGTTGAGCCGGCCCCTGCCGGCTCATGTCTTTTCGGACGCCGAGCAGAAATGCCTGGCGGAAGGCATCTATTTCGAGGCGCGCAGCGAAAGCGCCGAGGGACAGGCCGCGGTGGCGCAGGTGATCCTCAACCGCGTGCGCAACCCCACCTATCCCGACACGGTGTGCGGCGTGGTCTACCAGAACAAGAACTGGCGCAACCGCTGCCAGTTCTCCTTCGCCTGCGAGGGCAAGAAGCTGCGCATCCGCAGCCCGCGCCATTTCGAGATGGCCAAGGAGATTGCCATGGCGGTCACCGCCGGCAAGATCTTCCTGCCCGAAGTCGGCTCCTCCACCCACTATTACGCGACCTATGTAAATCCGCGCTGGGCGCGCCGCATGAACCGCATGGAGAAGATCGGCCTGCATGTCTTCTACCGCACGAAGAATGGCGGCTGGGACTGAGCGTTACCCCCGGATTCCCCGCGCCGCCGGCCCCGCCGCGCCGCCGGTGCCGCACGGCGCATTGTCGCACCAGCCTAACAGGCTGAAATTGCACGAAAAAATACATCGTTGACGCGCCCTTCGCCCGGCTTGACGGGTGAGGGGCACCTAACTATGTTGCGCGCGACTTTGAGGCGGCCTCCCGGAAACGGGCGGCCCGACGGGGAGGGCGCAATGGCCGGGCCGAAAAGGCAGGGCGGGAGCGGTCTCCCGGAGGCGGGAAGCCAGCCCGGCGGTGCCGGCAGCGAGCTCGACCGGAGACTGCGCGATCTCGACAGCGCGCTTGCGACGCGGCGGCCGGCTCCGGTCGTCGACGAGCGGCGACCTGCGGCGGGCGGTTCTGCCGGCTTCGGCAATGCGCTGCGGCTGTCGAGCGAGTTCGTCGCCGCCATCTTGGTCGGAGCGGGGCTAGGCTGGTTTTTCGACCGTCTGGCGGGGACGTCGCCGGTGGGGCTGATCGTTCTGCTTCTGCTCGGCTTTGCCGCCGGCGTGCTCAACGTGATGCGCGCTGCGGGACAGGTTGCGGAATTCGGCGCCGCCAGGCGCGACGGGGACAGCGGCCCCGAGGGGAAGTAGGGCACGCGCGTGCCGATCTAAGGAGGGCCGGTTGGCCAACGATCCGATCCACCAGTTCCAGATTTCGAAGCTGATTCCGATCGAGATCGGCGGCTACGACCTGTCCTTCACCAATGCGTCCGCCTTCATGGTGGCGACGGTCGCCATCGCCGGCGGCTTCCTTTATCTCACCACTTCCAGCCGCGGCCTCGTGCCGAGCCGTCTCCAGTCCGTTTCGGAGATGTCCTACGAGTTCGTGGCCAATATGCTGCGCGAAGCGGCCGGCACGCACGGGATGAAGTTCTTCCCGCTGGTGTTCTCGCTGTTCATGTTCGTGCTCGTCGCCAATCTGCTCGGCATGGTGCCGTATTTCTTCACTGTCACCAGCCACATCATCGTCACCTTCGCGCTGGCCATGCTGGTCATCGGCACTGTGCTGGTCTACGGCTTCTGGAAGCACGGCTTCGGTTTCTTCAAGCTGTTCGTGCCGAGCGGTGTCCCGATGATGCTGCTGCCGCTGGTGGTGGCGATCGAGATCATCTCCTTCCTGTCGCGCCCCATCAGCCTTTCGGTGCGTCTGTTCGCCAACATGCTGGCCGGCCACATCACGCTGAAAGTGTTCGCGGGCTTCGTCACCATGCTGGGCAGCCTCGGCGCGGTCGGCGTGGCGGGCGCCGTCCTGCCGCTGATCATGACGGTCGCGCTCACCGGCCTCGAATTCCTCGTCGCCTTCCTGCAGGCCTACGTCTTCGCGATCCTGACCTGCATGTACCTGAACGACGCCATCCACCCCGGGCACTGACCCGGATCCCTTCACCAGTTCACTCGAACACCCCTCAAGGAGTTTCATCATGGAAGAAGCAGCAGCCAAGGCGATCGGCGCCGGTCTGGCCACCATCGGCATGGGCGGCGCCGCCGTCGGCGTGGGCAACATCTTCGGCAGCTTCCTGTCCGGCGCCCTGCGCAACCCGTCGGCCGCCGACGGCCAGTTCGCCCGCCTCATCTTCGGCTTCGCCGTGACCGAGGCGCTGGGCATCTTCTCGCTGCTCGTCGCGCTGCTGCTGCTGTTCGCCTGATATCGCCGCGACAGCGGGAGTGCCGGCCGCGGCTCCGCGGCCGGTCGGTGAGACAGGACAAGCACGATGTTCATCGCTTCAGCATTTGCGGCCGAGGAGGCTGCTGCGCACGGCGAAAGCGCGGGGTTCCCGCCTTTCGACGCGTCCACATTTCCCTCGCAGCTCCTGTGGCTGGCGATCACCTTCGGGCTGTTCTACCTGTTCCTGAAGAAGGTCGTGCTGCCGCGCATCGGCAACATCCTGGAAGTGCGCCGCGATCGCATCGCGGCCGATCTCGACCAGGCGGCCCGCATGAAGGACGATGCCGACGCGGCCATCGCTGCCTATGAGCAGGATCTGGCCGACGCCCGCACCCGCGCCAATGCGATCGGCCAGGAGGCCCGCGACGGCGCCAAGGCCGGCGCGGAGGCCGAGCGCAAGAAGGTCGAGGCCGGTCTCGACGCACGGCTCGCTTCGGCGGAGGAGCGCATCGCCTCCATCAAGGCGGCCGCGCTGCGCGACGTCGGCGCCATCGCCGAGGAAACCGCCACAGCGATCGTTCAGGAACTCGTCGGCGGCACGCTCGACAAGGCTTCCGTCGCCGCGGCCGTGAAGCAGGCGAGCTAGGAGGGACCGATGGACGCCACATTCTGGGCCACGGTCGGCCTCGTCATCTTCCTCGCCATCGTCGTCTATCTCGGCGTGCCGGGCCTGATCGGCCGCTCGCTCGACGGGCGGGCCGAGCGCATCAAGACCGAGCTCGAAGAGGCGCGGCGGCTGCGCGAGGAGGCCCAGCAATTGCTGGCCGAGTATCAGCGCAAGCGCAAGGAAGCCGAGCGCGAGGCGGGCGACATCGTGTCGGCCGCCAAGCGCGAGGCCGAGTCGCTGGTCGCCGAGGCGCGCCAGAAGACCGAGGAATATGTCACGCGCCGCACCGCCATGGCCGAGCAGAAGATCGCCCAGGCGGAGCGCGAGGCGGTGAACGAGGTGCGCTCGCGCGCCGTCGACATCGCCGTGGCGGCGGCCGGCCAGCTTCTCGCCGGCAAGGTCGACCAGAAGGCCGACGCCGAACTGTTCAAGTCGTCGCTGAAGGATCTGCGCGGCAAGCTCAACTGACGCTTTTGTCGGGGGACAACGAGGCGCCGCGCGCTCGTTCGCGCGGCGCTTTTGCTTTGCGCGGAAGGCGTTGCCTTCGAGTCGGAGCGGCAACAAGCCCGGTATGCGGAGCACCTAAGTGGGATCGGCCGTTTCGAGCGCGGTCAGCCGGAACGGCGCGAAGCTCAGCCGATGCAGCCGCGGCGCCGGCCCGCTGATCTGGATGGCGGCGCGGTGGCGCGCGGTCGCGTAGCCCATATGGCCGGAAAAACCATAGGCCGGATGCACGTCGCAGCAGCGGCGCATCATCGCGTCGCGCGTGACCTTGGCGACGATGGACGCCGCGGCGATCGACTGCGAGATCTGGTCGCCCTTCACCACCGCGCGCCCCTCGCAGCAAAGGCCCGGCGGCACGTCGCGCCCGTCGGCCAGCGCCAGCAGCGGCGTCACCGTCAGCCCCGACAGCGCCCGGCGCATGGCCTCGAGGCTGGCGCGCAGGATGTTGGTCTCGTCAATGACCCTCGCCGACACCGAGGCGACGGAGACGGAGATCGCGGAGCCGAGGATCGCCGCATAGGCGCTCTCGCGGCCGGCCGCGTCCAGCCGCTTGGAATCGTCGAGCCCGTCCGGTATCGCGTCCGGGTCGAGGATCACCGCGGCCGCCACGACGGGCCCCGCCAGCGGCCCGCGCCCGGCCTCGTCCATGCCCGCCACCGGCCACAGCCCCGCCTTGCGCGCCCGCGTCTCGATCGAGAAGTCGGGCCGCACGGGCAGCACGAAAAGGGACGGAGAATCGGGAGCCGGGCGAGCCATGGTGCGGCGAGGCTTGCACGCGGTCCCGATTCTCCGCAAGGCCTGCCCGCTTTCGGGGCGGGCGGGCAGGCCACCGTCGGCTTCATGGGGCGGGAACGCCGGACGGTAAGTCATGCAGGCGCCGGTGCGGCGCCCGGTCTCAAAGAAGAACCAGTTGCTCGGCGCCCGTGCGCGGCGAGCGGAACAGATCCGTGCGCAGCCGCAGGCGCGCGCTGTTGAGGCCCAGCCGCCGGGCCGCGATCTCGAAGCGCCTTCCGATCTGCCACGCATAGGGGCCGGTGCCCTTCATGCGCTTGCCGAACTGCGCATCGTAGTCCTTGCCGTCGCGCATCGAGCGGATCAGCGACATCACATGCCGGAAACGGTCCGGGTAGTGCCGCAGCAGCCATTCCTTGAAGATAGGCGACACCTCCAGCGGCAGCCGCAGGATGATGTATCCGGCTTCCTTCGCGCCCGCCTGCGCTGCCGATTCGAGGATGCGCTCGATCTCCGCATCGTTGAGTCCCGGAATGACGGGGCCGATCATGACCGAGCACGGCACGCCCGCCTCGTTCAGCGCGCGAACCGTTTCCAGCCGCCGCGACGGTGTCGCCGCGCGCGGCTCCATGGTGCGGGCGAGCCGCCGGTCGAGCGTGGTGACCGAAAGCGCCACCTTGGCGAGCCTCTTGGCGGCCATGCGCCGGAGGATGTCGAGGTCGCGCGTCACCAGCGCCGATTTCGTCACGATGCCGACGGGATGGTCGTGCGCTTCCAGCACCTCCAGCACCTCGCGCATCACGCGATATTCCTTCTCGATCGGCTGGTAGGGGTCGGTGTTCGTGCCGATCGCGATCGTCCTCGGCTGGTAGCCCTCCTTGCCGAGCTCGCGTTCGAGCAGCCTTGCGGCGTCCGGCTTGGCGAACAGCTTCGATTCGAAGTCCAACCCCGGCGACAGGCCCATATAGGCGTGCGTCGGCCGCGCGAAGCAGTAGACGCATCCATGCTCGCAGCCGCGATAGGGGTTGATCGAGCGGTCGAAGGAAATGTCGGGCGAATCGTTGCGGGTGATGATCTGCCGCGGCTTCTCGACCTGCACCTCGGTTCTGAACGGAGGCAGCTCCTCCAGCGATTCCCAGCCGTCGTCGAAGACGTGGCGCGACACGCTCTCGTAGCGCCCGGACGGGTTCACGCCCGCGCCGCGGCCGCGCATGCGCTCGCCGCGCACCCTCACGCCGCTGGTCTCGATCACGGCGTTGGCCATTGCTGCGCCTCCGCCCTGGAAGGCGGCAACGTCCGCTCGTGCTATCTGTTCCATGTCCGCTTCTCCGCCGGTGTGCCGGCCGCGATTCCATGAAACTATTCCTATCCGGTGATTTCGAACAAAGCAAGAACAATATGCGCGAGCCGCGCAAACTGGCGCAATTTGCGGCTTTGCGCTAAGCGGCAGGGATGCTGACCGTTCTGATCGAGACGCTGAACGACGAGGATGCGCTGGCACGCACGCTCGCGTCGCTGGTGTCGGGGGCGGTCGAGGGCGTGATACGCGAGGTCGTGGTCTGCGATCGCGGCTCCACCGACCGGACGATGCTGGTGGCGGACCATGCGGGATGCGTGTGGCTGGAGAAGGCGGATATCGCGGCCGGTCTGCCCCGGGCGAGGGGCGAGTGGCTGCTGATCATCGAGCCGGGCGCGCGGCTGGAGGGCGACTGGACGCAGGCCGTGATGCGTCACGCCACAGAGCTGACCGGGCCGGCGCGTTTTTCGCGCTCGAAGATCGGGCGGCCGAGTTTTCCGTCGCGGCTGTTTTCCCCGCGCCGGCCTCTCGCCGACGGCCTGCTGGTGACGAAGCGTCAGGCGCTCGCCGCGGCGGACCGGGACGGTGTCGCCCGGCTCGCGCGGCGCTTCGGGGTCCTGCGCCTGCCAGCGGAAATTATCGTGGCGCAGCAGCGGCGATAGGCCGGCGCCAGATCTCCTATGTCCCGGCGCCGGCGGTGTGGCTGAGCGTGATGCGCACGATCTCGGCGATGCTGCGCGCGTCGAGCTTGGAGCGCAGATGCGCCGCATGGGTGCGCGCGGTGTTGATCGACACGCGCCGGGCCTTGGCGAAGCCTTGCAACGTCTGTCCCGCCGCCAGCGCCAGCGCCAGTTCCGTCTCGGCCGGCGTCAGGCCGAAGAGGGCGGCGAATTCGAGCGGCAGTTCCTTGCCGGCGGGCGCGAGCCCGGCGACCGCGAGGTCGACGGTCATGACGGCGAAGACGGCAGGCGTGCTGCCGCGGTTCGACCATGCATGCTCGGTGCCCCGCTGCACCACCGTATCGAACGGGCGCAGCACAACCTCGCCATGGGCAAGCACCAGCGTCAGCTCGCCTTCGAGCACGACGACATAGTCGATCGTCGCCGTGCGATGCATGCCGGGATGCCGCGCGGTGTCGCCGCGCACCGAACCCGGGCCGCCGAACGCCCGCTCGTAGAAGGTTTCCTGCCGCTCGGGCGGAAAGGTGGTGTCCTCCGGCAGCACGGAGAAGATCTGGAAGGTGGTCGCCCCCTTCGGCGGCGTCATCGGCAACTGGCCGATGCCGAGCTCGGGCGGGTCGCGCAGGGCGTCGGCGGTCCGCTCGGTGAACCAGTGGATCGTGCGCGCGCCGGTGAGCGGCACGAACGAGTCGCGCAGGATCAGCGATTTGCCCTTGTCGTCCTCACCCGTGACGACGCGCCGGAACCTCGGTTTCATCTGCCCCCGCAGCAACGTCCTGCGCGTCATCTAGATGAATGATCCGGCCGCTGTCCTCATTCATATGGATGAGCCGCCGGCGCCGCGTCTGAGGTGCTCGTCGAGCCGCGGCATGATCTCCACGAAGTTGCAGGGCATGTGGCGGTAGTCGAGCTGCGCCTCGATGATGCCGTCCCACGCATCCTTGCAGGCTCCGGGCGAGCCGGGCAGCACGAAGACGAAGGTCGTGCCGATCAGCCCGGCGGTGGCGCGCGACTGGATGGTGGAGACGCCGATCTTGTCCAGGGAAATGCGATGGAAGACGGCCGAAAAGCCGTCCATGCGCTTGTCGAACAGCGGCTCCAGCGCCTCCGGCGTCACGTCGCGGCCGGTGAAGCCGGTGCCGCCGGTGGTGATGACGACGTCGACCGCCGGGTCGGCCGCCCAGCCGGAAACGACGCGGCGGATGTCCTCGACCTCGTCCCTGGAGATGGCGCGCGCCGCGAGGCGATGCCCTGCCTTGACGATGCGGTCGGCCAGCGTCTGGCCCGATCTGTCGTCGCCAAGGCCGCGCGTGTCGGACACGGTCAGCACGGCGATCCCGACCGGGATGAAGGGGCGCTTCTCGTCAATGCCGCTCATGCGTCTCGTCCTCCGATGCCGTGCTGCGCGTCGCGGCGACGAACCAGCCTGGATTGCGTTCGCGGATGGCGGCGGCCGCGCGCTTGGCGACGTTACCCGTTTCGAACAGGCCGAAACAGGTGGCTCCCGAGCCGGACATCCGCGAGAAACCCGACCCGGCGCGGTCGAGAGCCTTCAGCGCATCGTCGATTTCCGGTCGCAGCAGGCGCGCTGCGGGCTCCAGATCGTTGCGGGTCGTCGCCAGCCAGTTGCGCAGCCCGTGGAAGTCCGGCGTTCGGGGCAGGGGTGGCAGCGGCGGGTTGTCGCGTTTCGCCAGCGCCCGGAACACGTCTGCGGTCGCCACAGGCACGCCCGGGTTGACCAGCACGAAGCCGAGCGCGGGGAAGCCATGCGCGATCCCGATCTCGTCGCCGATGCCGCGCGCCAGCAGCGGCCGGGCCGCGAGGCACATGGGCAGGTCGGCGCCGAGCGGCAGTGCCAGACGCGCCAGTCGGTCGTCGCCGATATCGAGCGACCACGCCTCTGTCAGCGCCTTCAGCGTCGCGGCCGCGTCGGCCGAGCCGCCGCCGACGCCGGAGGCGACCGGAAGGTTCTTTTCCAGCACGATGGCCACCGGCGGGCAGTGCCCGTTTCCGGCATGGGCGCGCAACGCGTCGCGCGCCTTCAGCACCAGGTTGCCGGCGTCGGCCGGCACGTCCCCGGCATAGCGGCCCCCAGCCTCGAAACTGTCCGCTTCGGCGGCGCCCACCGTCACCCGGTCGCCGAATCGCATGAAGACGACGAGGCTCTCGATGAGATGGTAGCCGTCGGGGCGCCGCCCGGTGACGTGCAGGGCAAGGTTGATCTTGGCCGGGGCCGGCCGGACCACGACGCGGGTCATGGAGTTCGAGTCATGCGAAAGGCGTGTCAGTCCTTGGCGAGCCGGTATTCACCCGTCTTCGGATCCTTGACCAGCGTGCCGCTGGAGCCGGTCTGGCGCTCGCGTTCCGTGCGCTTGACGCGCGCCGTCACGCGCTCGGCCTCGCGGATGAAGGCGCGGTAGCCGACATAGGCGGCCACGCCCAGCACGGCGAAGAAGATGAGCTGCGGCATTCTCGTTCTCCCTTCCGGTCGGGCCATGCGGCCCTTCCGGGTTCCCCAAGTCTATTCCCTTTCCGCCGGACGCAAAAGACCCGCGTCCGTACAGTCTAGAGGCCGAACCGGCCCCACAGGCTGCGCTCCTCGATCGCGCTCGCCAGCCCGTCCATCGCAGCGTGGGCGAAGTCGCCGCCGCCCGGCGTCGACGAGAGGCCGAGCCGGCGCGCGAAGAAGCCGCGCGGTGCCGAAACGAGGCGCAGCCGCGTCTTCGGCCCGTAGCGGTCCTTGAGGAAGGCGCGCATGTCGCCGAGCGCGTCGACCAGCCCGAGCTCCACGCCGCGCGTGCCGGTCCAGAACAGGCCGGTGAAAAGGTCCGGGTCGTCCGCCAGCCTTGCGCCGCGGCGCGCGCGCACGAGGTCGATGAAGGTGCGGTGGATGTCGAGCTGCAACTCCTTGAGCCGCGCGATGTCCTCCTTCTTCTCGGGCTTGAACGGGTCGAGCACCGACTTGTTGTTGCCGGCCGTGTGGACCCGGCGCTCGACGCCGATCTTCTTCATGGCCTCGACGAAGCCGAAGGAGGCGGTCACCACGCCGATGGAGCCGACGATGGAGGAAGGGTCGGCGACGATCTCGTCGCCGGCCAGCGCGATCATGTAGCCGCCGGAGGCCGCCACGTCCTCGACGAAGACGAGCACGCTCTTGTTCTTCTCGTCGGCGAGGTCGCGGATGCGCTTGTAGATCAGCCGCGACTGCACGGGCGAGCCGCCGGGCGAATTGATGGCGATCGCCACGGCCGGGGCGTCCTTGAAGGAGAACGCCTTTTCGAGCACGCCTGCCGTCGCGGCCAGCGACAGGCGCGGCTGGAACTGGCTGCCGCCCGCCGCGATCGTGCCGTTGAGGCGCACGACGGGGATCGTCACCGCATCCGATCGCATCGAGGAGGGGAGCAGGCGGCTGAGAGAGCGGAGCAAGGCAGTTTCCCGTGGGTGGTTCCTTGCATTTAGGAAGCCGCCGGCAAAGCGCAATGGCCGGGCGGCAATCCTGCGCCGCCCTTCAGTCGCCGAACAGCGTCGCCCGCCCGTTGGACACGGCGTCTGTGCGCGGCGTGTGGCCGTATCCTTCGCTTTCGTGCAGCACCAGCGGCGGCTCGATCGCCGGCGCCGCGCGCGAGGCGCGGGTGGCGCGCAGCACGAAGCGGATCGCCGGCTGGTCGGGAAAGGGCAGCACCGGCACGATCCGGCAGCCGCCGAACCGGCCCGCGACGGCGGCAAGGACGGCGGCGAGCGAGGCCGGCCGCGCGATCAGCGCCAGCCCGCCGCGCGGCCGCACGATGGCCGCCGCCGTCCGGATCCATTGGGCGAACAGGTCCCCCTCCATCACATGCGCCGCGCGCCGCAGCGGGTCGGGGCTCGGCCGGTCGCGCCCCGCGTTGAAGGGCGGGTTCATGATGGCGAAGTCGAAGCTCGAATCGGCGAGCCCCGCCGCGACGCGCGCGGGACCGGCGAGCGTCACGTCCGCGACCAGAACCTGCGCCCGCCCGCCGAGCCGCGCATTGAGCGGATGCGCGATGGAGGCGCGGGCATGCGCCGCCATCTCGGGCGAGCGCTCGACCAGCACCACGCGCGCCTGTGCGCAGCGCGAGGCGACGGCGAGGCCGGCCGCGCCGGCGCCGGCCCCGAGGTCGGCGAGCATGCCGGCAAAGCCGGACGGCACGGCGGCGGCGAGCACCATCGCGTCCATGCCGGACCGGTGGCCGGCCGCCGGCTGCACGAGATGGAAGTCGCCGCGGTGGAAGGCGTCGAGCGTGGTCGCCGCGTCGGCGGTTTCGCTCATTTGCGGACGATCTCGCCGCCGATACCGGCGTCGGCGAGCAGGGCCGAGGCTTCGTCCATGTCCTCGGTCGCCACCAGGACGCGGCGCGGCAGCACGCCGAGCGAGCCTTCCAGCACGCTCATGTTCTGGTCCGCGACCAGGAATTCGATGCCGGCGTCGCGCAGCAGCGCCTCCACGAAGGAGATCACCACGGCGTCGTTGGTGCGCACGAGTTCGATCATGCGGGAACAGTCGCACCCCCGACGGCTTCTGTAAACGCGGCGGCGCGGATGACCGGAGCCGCTACAATTCGCCTCTCGCGGCCGGCGTGCTAAAAGCCTAGAAGTGAGGCAGGGACGGTCGCCAGAACCGCATGGCCAGAACCGCATGGCAAGAGCCGCATGACAAGGGAGCCGGGATGGGCGTTGTATTGGCCTTGGACGAGGGAAAGCGCGGTCAGGCGTCGATTGCGCCGCTGGTCGAACTGACACGCGCCGACATGGCCCGCGTCAACGAGCTGATCCTGTCGAAGGCCGGATCGGACGTCCAGATGATCCCGGAGGTCGCCCGGCACCTGATCTCCTCGGGCGGCAAGCGCCTGCGGCCGATGCTCACCATCGCCGCCGCCCAGATCTTCGGCTACACGGGCGACCTTCACGTCAAGCTCGCCGCCAGCGTCGAGTTCATGCATACCGCGACGCTGCTGCACGACGACGTGGTCGACGAGAGCGGCATGCGCCGCGGCAAGCGCACGGCGCGCATGATCTGGGGCAACCAGGCGAGCGTGCTGGTCGGCGACTTCCTGCTCGGCCAGGCGTTCCGCATGATGGTCGAGGTCGGCTCGCTGGACGCGCTGGACATCCTGTCTACGGCCGCGACCGTGATCGCCGAGGGCGAGGTCATGCAGCTCGACGTGGCCAAGAACCTCGAGACGACCGAGGACGAGTACCTGCATGTGATTCGGGCCAAGACCGCCGCGCTGTTCGCCGCCGCGTCCGAGGTCGGGCCGGTGGTCGCCGACGGCAGCCGCGCCGACCGCGCCGCGCTGCGCTCCTACGGCACCAATCTCGGCCTCGCCTTCCAGCTCATCGACGACGCGCTGGACTATGGCGGGCGGGCCGAGGCGCTGGGCAAGAATGTCGGCGACGATTTCCGCGAGGGCAAGATCACCCTGCCGGTGATCCTCAGCTATCGCCGCGGCAGCGGCGAGGACCGCGCGTTCTGGAAGCGCGCCATCGAAGAGGGCGAGAGCGGCGACGACGCGTTGCAGCACGCGCTGGGGCTGATCGCCCGCAGCGGCGCCATCGCCGACACCGTGGCCCGCGCCCGCCATTTCGGCGGCATCGCGCGCGATGCGCTGGCGCCGCTGCCGAAGTCGCGCCACAAGGCCGCGCTGCTCGACGTGATCGACTTCTGCATCGAGCGGGCGAACTGACAGGGGCGGGGCGCAAGCCCGCCGCCGATTTGGCACGCCGATTTGCCACGCCGATTTGAATGCGGGCGAGTTGAACCGCCACCGCAAAAAGGCCATGCTTGTAGGCTCTTGAAGCCGGGCGTTCGGCGGGGCGGCGACGCGGCCGGATGGAAGGGACGAGAATGCGGCTAGGACTTTTGCTCTGCACTGCGGCGGTCGCCCTGATGGCGAACGCCCCCGGCGCGCTGGCCTCCGCCGTGCCGCTGACGCAGGTTCCGCGAGTCAACTCGCTGGCCGGCGCCTATCTGGCGGCGCGCGTCGCCGAGGTGGACAACGACCTCGACGCGGCGATCGCCTATTACGAGCGCGCGCTCGCCTTCGACCCGCTCGACACCGCGCTGAAGCAGAGTCTGCTGGTCGCCCTGATCGCCAATGGCGAGTTCGACCGCGCTCTGCCCTATGCCGACCAGTTGAAGACCGTCGCCGACATCGAGCGCTTCAGCCGCGTCGCGCTCGCCATCGACGCCTTCCGCAAGAACGACTTCGCCGGCGCTGGGAACATGCTCAAGCTGGCGCTCGAAACCGACCTCGACCGTCTGGTGACCGGCCTGATGACGGCCTGGGCCAAGGTCGGCGCGGGCGACGCGGCCGGCGGCCTCGCCCATGCCAATTCGCTCAAGGGTCCAGCCTGGTTCGACCTGTTCCTCGCCTATCACAAGGGCCTGATCGCCGAGAAGGCCGGCAACGAGAAGGACGCGCTGGCCGCCTTCAGCCGCGTCGCCAACAATCCGGCCGGCTCCGGCTCGGCCCCCGAGGCGTTCCTGCGCTCGGTGGAGGCGCAGGCCGGCTATCTCGCCCGCCTCGGCCGGCGCGACGAGGCGCTGGCGGCGCTCAAGGCCGCGGACGACCTCTATCCCGGCCGGTTGCAGATCGAGGCGTTGCGCCGCAAGATCGAGGCCGGGACGGCCGTCGAGCCGCTGGTGGCGACCGCCTCCGACGGCGCCTCGGAAGTGCTGCTCAACCTCGGCTCGGCGCTCAACCGCGGCGGCGGCGAGAGCTTCGTGCGGCTCTATCTCCAACTCGCGCTGGCGCTGCGCCCCGCCAGCGATTCGGCGCTGGTCCTGCTGGCCGGCGTGGCCGAGCAGATGGGCGATTCCGACAAGGCCATCGACCTCTACGGCCGCGTGGCCGAGACGTCGCCGATCTACCGCGTCGCCCAGCTCCAGCTCGGCCTCAACCTTGCCGACATGGAGCGCCGCGACGAGGCGATCGTCCACCTGAAGCGCGTGCTGGACTCCGACCCAAAGGACATGCGCGGCTATCTCGCCATCGGCGGCGTGTACTCGGCCGACAAGAAGTTCGCCGAGGCCGCCGAGATCTACGAGCGCGCCGTGGCGCTGATCGGCGAAGGCACGCAGGCCGACTGGAACGTCTTCTACCAGCGCGGCATCGCCTATGAGCGGCTGAAGGAATGGCCGAAGGCCGAGCCGAACTTCCTGCGCGCGCTGGAGCTCTATCCCGACCACCCGCAGGTGCTGAACTATCTCGGCTATTCCTGGGTCGACATGAACATCAAGCTGGAGGAAGGGCTGGAGCTGATCCAGAAGGCGGTCGATCTGCGCCCGAGCGACGGCTACATCGTCGATTCGCTCGGCTGGGCCTACTACCGGCTGGGGCGCTACGACGATGCGGTGCGCGAGCTCGAGCGCGCCGTCGGCCTGATGCCCGGCGACCCGATCCTCAACGACCATCTGGGCGACGCCTACTGGCGCGTGGGCCGCAAGCTGGAGGCCCGCTTCCAGTGGACCCATGCGCGCGATCTCAAGCCCGAGCCGGACGTGCTTGCGCTGGTGCTCGACAAGCTCACCAACGGGCTGAAGGACGACAAGCTGCCGTCAGTGGCCGAGGAGCCGGCGGGTCAGGGCGGCGGCGCCGACCTGACCGTGCCGCTGCCCGATTCCGGCAACCGCACCGACGCCGTCGAGGAGCCGGCGCAGGTGACGGCCGACGCATCGCGCCATGTGGTGCAGCCCGGCCAGTCCTTGTGGTCCATCGCGGCCGAGCGGCTCGGCGACGGCAAGCGCTTTCGCGAGCTGCTGGAGCTGAACCCGCAGCTCCGCGGCGACCCCGGCCGCATCATGCCCGGCCAGTTGCTGAGACTGCCCGGACCGGCGGATTAGCCAAGCACCCCCACTCCGTCACGCTTCGCGTGCCACCTCTCCCCCTGCCGGGGGGAGAGGAAGGGCGCACTCCATCGCGGCCAGCGCTTCCTCTCCCCCGTCGAACGGGGGGTCCGAAGGACGGGCGAGACAAGCGGCTCGCCCCGGGAAGGTGGTCCGAAGGACCGGAGTGGGGGTCGATATGGCTGCGCCACCGTCGACCGGGAGATCATCGCCTGATGTTCTGGGAAACCGTCCGCCTCGCGCTCCGCTCGGTCCGCCGCAACCCGCTGCGCTCCTTCCTCACCCTGCTCGGCATCGTCATCGGCGTCGCGGCGGTGATCGCCATGATCACCATCGGCTCCGGCACCACGGCGAAGGTGAAGGACGACATCGCCAAGCTCGGCTCCAACCTCCTGGTGGTCAACGCCATGCGCCCGGCGCGCGGGGGCGGCTCCAATTTCGAGTTCCAGCGGCTGGGCGAGCGCGACCTGGAGGCGCTGCGCAACGGCCTCGACGACGTGACCGCCGTGTCGTCCGCCTCGCAGCGCACCCAGCGCATCGTCTACGGCGCGCAGAACATGACGGTCGGCGTCACCGGCACGGACAACGACTATTTCGTCGCGCGCGACTGGGCCGTGGCGCTGGGCCGCGAGTTTTCCGACTCCGAGCTGCGCGGCGGCACGCCCGTCTGCATCGTCGGCCAGACCGTGCGTACCCAGCTCTTCGGCACCGGCAACCCGGTGGGCGAGCTGATCCGGCTCGGCCGCATGAGCTGCTCCATCATCGGCGTGCTGGAGGCCAAGGGCACGTCGGGCTTC
The DNA here is from genome assembly GCA_964629765.1 of uncultured Mesorhizobium sp. Lineage (GTDB taxonomy): Bacteria > Pseudomonadota > Alphaproteobacteria > Rhizobiales > Rhizobiaceae > RCIO01. The sequence goes on along the minus strand of CAZVTK010000010.1, from coordinate 25,967 downwards.
GGGCAGGACCAGGACAACACCGTGCTGGTGCCGGTGACGACCTACCAGCGCCGCATCGCCGGCAACCGCAACATCGACAACATCTACGTCTCGGCCGTCGAGGGCGCGAACACGACCGAGGTGCTGTCCGACATCGAGGCCATCCTGCGCCAGTCCCGCCGCATCACCCCCGACCAGGAGGACAATTTCACCGTCCGCGACATGACGCAGGTGGCCGAGGCGATGGCAAGCACGACCACGGTGATGACCGGCATGCTCGGCGCGCTCGCCGGCGTGTCGCTGCTGGTCGGCGGCATCGGCATCATGAACATCATGCTCGTCTCGGTGACCGAGCGCACGCGCGAGATCGGCATCCGACTGGCCATCGGCGCGCATGAGCGCCACATCCTGACCCAGTTCCTCGTCGAGGCCACCGTGCTGTCGATCATCGGGGGCATCGCCGGCGTCCTGCTCGGGCTGGGGATCGCCGGCGGCGCCACGATGGCGCTGTCGATCCCCTTCGTGCCCTCGCCTTCGGTGGTGGCGATGGCCGTCGGCTTCTCCGCGCTCATCGGCATCGTGTTCGGCTTCTTCCCGGCCCTGCGCGGGGCGCGGCTCGACCCGATCGACGCGCTGAGGCACGAGTAGTCGGGCGGGTCAGAGACTGTTTGGAAGGGCGTCAGGGCGAGACGGAATCGAAGATGGGCGCGCAGCGACCAAACTGGTGGTTTGCGAGCACCGGAGCGGAGCGTACATCGGGTACGTGAGCACCGGAGCGCAGAAAAACGCCATTTGCAGGCCGCCCTCACGCAATTTCCAAACAGTCTCTCAGTAAGGCCGTCCGTCCTTGTGCGCGAAACCCCACCTGCCGCCGGCATCGACCGACGCCTTGAGGTCGTCGCGGGGATAGCTGCCCTCGTCGCCCGCCGTGCGGTCGCCGATCTCCAGATAGACCACGTCCCTGTCCGTCCTGTTGACGAGCTGGTGGGCGATGCCGCCGGCGGCGAAGCCCGCGCACATGCCCGGCGACAGCGCCACTTCGCCCCGGTCGGTGACCAGCGTCGGATCGCCTTCGAGGATGTAGACGAGCTCGTCCTGCCGGCTGTGCCGGTGCAGCAGCGCCGACTCGGCGCCCGGCTTCAGCGTGGTCAGGTTCACACCGAAATTCTTCAGGCCGAACAGGTCGCCCAGCGGCCGCTTCTGGCGGCCGGCCACGCGGCTGAGGAACGGTTCGGGATAGGTCGACTGCCTGGCGCGCAACGGCGCGGCCGACGCCTCGACGGCGACAGGGAAATCCGGCTTGTCCTGCGTCATCGGACCCTCGCTTAATCTCATCTGCCGCGACACCATCGACGCGCGGGACCGATCCGGTCAAAGGCCAGCGCATGGTCGATGCTGCGCCAGCCGCCGCCTACATCGAGAGCGGCGGGTCGATGCCGGCGATCAGCGCATTGCCCCGGAACGCGCCGCCGATGCGCCGCGCATGGTCCGCCTTCGCGCGCGCCAGAAGATCGGGGTCGGTGAGGATTTGCTGGCCGGTCGCCGCCATGACCCGCGCCGCATGGAGCGTGCCCTTGTGCGCATGTCCGCACTTGCCCTGCGCCACCATCTGCCAGGAATGGAACGGCGTGCCGATGGCATAGGTGCCGCCCCACATCTGCACCGTGGGGATCGCCCAGCTCACGTCGCCGACATCGGTGGAGCCCGCCAGCGGCAGGCGCTTGGCGTCGCGCAGCGTCAGCGCATCGCACAACGGCGCGGCATAGGAGCCATCGAGGCCGAAGCCGTGAAGGTCGTGCAGGATGCTCTCCTCGCCGAAGGTCGCGCGCAGCCTGCCGGCAAAAGCCCGGTCCTCGTCGTCGAACACCGGCGGCCCCAGCATTTCGAGGTGGCGGCGCATCGCCTCCTCCAGCGGCGTGTTGGGCAAGAGCCCGTAGACCGCGCTGATGACCTTCATCTCCATCTGCGTTTCGGTCATCAGCGCCGCGCCCTCGGCGACCTTGCGCACGCGCTCGACCAGCGGCAGCAGCTCGGCGAAATCGGGAATGCGCACCGAATAGCGCACCATGGCGTTGGCCTGCACCACGTTGGGCGCGATGCCGCCCGTGTCGATCACCGCATAATGCATGCGCGCGTCGGTGGGCACATGCTCGCGCAGATAGTTGACGCCGACATTCATCAGCTCGACCGCGTCGAGCGCGCTGCGCCCGAGATGGGGCGACGACGCGGCATGCGAGGCCCTGCCCCGGAAGCGGAAATCGATGCGCGCATTGGCGAGCGAGCCCGCCACCATCACGTCGCAGACCGAGGCCGGGTGCCAGGAGATCGCGACATCGACGCCATCGAAGGCGCCGTCGCGCACCATGAACGCCTTGGCGGCGCCCCCCTCCTCCGCCGGGCAGCCGTAATAGCGCACGGTGCCGGGCGTGCCGGTCGCCGCCAGCCAGTCCTTCAGCGCGATGGCCGCCAGCATGGCGCCTGCGCCAAGCAGATTGTGGCCGCAGCCATGGCCGTTGCCGCCGGCGACCACGGGTATCGGCTCGGCGACGCCGGCCTGCTGCGAAAGGCCCGGCAGCGCGTCGTACTCGCCGAGGATCGCGACGACCGGGCCGCCGCCGCCCGCTTCGCCCATCACCGCGGTCGGGATGCCCGCGACGTTCTCGATGACGTGGAATCCGTGGCGCAGCAGCTCGTCGCGGTGCCGCGCGGCCGAGCGCTCCTCCTTGTAGCAGGTCTCGGGCGTCGCCCACACGTCGTCGGCGAGCGCCAGCAGCGCCGCGGCGTGACGGTCGACATGGTTCCAGGTTTCGGGATGGTTGTGCATGCGATGCTCCGCGCCTCCGCCCGATCCTGTCTCCTTGCGCCGGCGCAGTCCATCCCTTCTCTTCCATCGCATGCGACGCGCGGGCGCGTTGACAGCCCTGCGCCGGGGAGATACTTAACGCATTAATTAAAGCGCATCGGGAGGAACGACGTGCGGCTGGCAAGCTATCGCCACGGCGACGCGGATCGCATCGGCTTCGAGTTCGGCGGCCTGCTCTACGACCTCAACGCGGCGCTGGAGGCAGCCTCGCGGCCGCGGCGCTACGCCACGATGATGGCGCTGATCGAGGACGGCGAGCGCGGCCGCGCAGAGGCCGACGCGGCCCTCCGCTTCGTGCAGGCGAACCCCGATGCGGTGCGCGGCACGCCGCAGTCCGAAGTGCGCTGGCACCCGCCCGTGCGAAAACCCTACAAGATCTGCGGCATCGCGCTGAACAACTCGGCCAGCGACGCGCGCAAGATCAGCGCGCCGAACCACCCGATGTTCTTCCTCAAACCGGCGTCCTGCCTCGTCGGCCATGGCGAGCCGATCGTGGTGCGCGACTATTACGGCTCGGTGCATCCCGAGCCCGAGCTCGCCGTCGTCATCGGCAAGGAGTGCAAGGACGTGGCCGTCGAGGACGCCATGGACGTCGTCTACGGCTACTCGATCCTCAACGACATGACCGGCAACGCCATGCGCGCCGAGGACATGGTGCATTACTACGCGCTCTACCCCTCCAAGGAGGACCCGAACGTCGTCGAGAAGCGCGAGCAGCATTTGTCCTACGCGGCGCGCTACAAGGGCTCCGACACGTTCGGCCCGATGGGGCCGTGGCTGGTGACGAGGGAGGACGTGCCCGACCCGCACGCGCTGGAGGTCAAGGCGTGGCACAAGGACGAGGTGATCGCCGAGGATTCCACCGCCTATTACAGCTACGGCGTGCCGCAGATCATCGCCTGGGTGACCCGCTTCCACACGCTGTGGCCGGGCGACGTGATCTCCATGGGCACCGCGTTCCGCCCGTCGGCCAGCGGCAAGCGCAGCCTGCACACGGCCAACATCACCGCGCGCGGCGGGCCGGTTTCCGTCGAGATCACCGGCCTCGGCCGGCTGGAAAACCCCGTCGTGAAGGTCTGAGATGAGCGGCGCGGACGACAGCCGTCTCGCCGACCGCCTCGCCATCCGCGAGCTGAACGACGCCTTCGCCTTCGGGCTGGACCATGGCGACGTCGACCTCTTCCTGTCGATCTTCACCGACGACGTGGCCTACCGCAACGGCGCGCGCACCTTGTCGGGCCGCGCCGAAATGGAGCCCTTCTTCCGCGCACGGGCCGCGAGCACCCGCCTCTCGCGCCATTTCTACAGCGGCCTGCGCATCGCCTTCGACGGCGCCGACCGCGCCACGGCAACCTCGAGCTGGATGACCTTTGCCGGCGAAGGCGTCCCGCCGCTCGCGGGCACCACGCCCTTCGTCGTGTCCGATGTCGAGGACGAGTACCGGCGCGGCGCCGACGGGCGCTGGCGCATCGCGCGGCGCACCATTTCGGCGGTGTTCCAGAGCGCCGAGGTTCCGACGCTCGCCGCGACCATGGAAAAGTCGAAATGAGCGCAGCGGCGGGCCGGCTCGACTTCAACGGCGGCCGGCTCGCCTTCGAGGCCGCAGGCGCCGGCGCACCCATCGTCTTCATCCACGGCTTCTCGCTCGACATGCGCATGTGGGACGCGCAGTTCGCCCGTTTCGCCGCGACGCACCGGGCCGTCCGCTACGACCTGCGCGGCTTCGGGCGCTCGTCCCTGCCCTCGGCGGCCTACGACCATTGCGACGATCTGGCCGCGCTGCTCGACCGTCTCGGCGTATCGCGCCCTCTGCTCGTCGGCCTGTCGCTCGGCGCCAACGTCGCCCTGCGCTTCGCCGCCGAACATCCGCAAAGGGTGGCGGGCATCGTGCTCGCCTCCCCGGGCCTGCCCGGCCATGCCTGGACGGAGGAGCGCCCGCCGGACGCCGCCCGCGCCGTCGGCCTGTCGCAGGGCGTGGAAGCCGCCCGCGCCTTCTGGGGCGCGCATCGCCTGTTCGCCTCGCTCGACCGCTATCCGGCGGCGAAGGCGCGGGTCGCGCAGATGCTCGCGGACTATTCCGGCTGGCACTGGAAAAACGCCGACATGCAGGCGCCGGCCGCTCCCATCATCGACCGGCTGGAGACGATCGCGACGCCGGCCCTCGTCCTGTCGGGCGCGCTGGACGTCGGCGGCTATCGCGACATTGCCGGCGTGCTGGCGTCGCGCCTGCCCGATGCGCGCCTCGTGCGCTATGATGACTGCGGCCACATGCTCACCATGGAACGGCCGGACGCGGTGAATGCCGAGATCGCGGGGCTTGCAGCCGGCACGCTGCAAGCCCCCTGACGGAGGAACATCCATGAGCAATTCCGTGCCCTTCAACCTCGATCCGCCCGGCACCTATGTCTACACCGGCGAGATGGCGACCAAAGGCTACAAGCTCACGCGCTTCGGCCTGTCGCTGCGCCGGCCGGACAACCGCGAGAAATTCCTCGCCGACGAGGAAGGCTACATGCGCGCGGCCGGACTGTCCGACACCGAGATCGCGCTGGTGAAGGCGCGCGACTGGACCGGCCTCATCCAGGCGGGCGGGCATCTCCAAGCCATGCTGAAGGTCGCCGCCACGGTCGGCCAGAACCTGTGGCACATCGGCGCCCACAATGCCGGCATGGAGGTCGAGGAACTGATGAGGATCACGCCGCGCAAGGTGCGCGCCATTCCGGGAGGCAAGGACTGATGGCCAGCATCGTCGGCGGCTTCGGCATCTCGCATACGCCCTCCATGGGCATGGAGTACGACAAGGGCATGGCGAAGGGTTTCGACCCGCGCTGGCAGAAATGGTTCGACGGCACCCGGGCCGTGAAGGCATGGCTGGAGGCGATCCGGCCCGAGCGGCTGGTCATCGTCTACAACGACCACATGAACCATTTCGACTTCGACGCCTATCCGACGCTGGCGATCGGCGTCGCGCCCTCGTTCCGGCAGGCGGACGAGGGCTGGGGCCCGCGCCCCTTCCCCGACCTCGTCGGCGACGTCGACCTCGGCTGGCACCTGACCAACAAGCTCGTGCGCGGCGGCTACGACCTGACCGTGTGCCAGGATCTCGCGGTCGACCACGGCATCTATTCCTGGTTCCCCTACCTGTTCGACACGCCGTGGGACATCCCCATCGTGCCGCTCGCCATCAACATGGTGCGCCATCCGATCCCCACCAACGAGCGCCTGCACGGGCTGGGCAAGGCGCTGGGCGAGGCCATCCGCTCCTTCCCCGGCAACCAGCGCACCGTCGTCGTGTCGACCGGCGGCATGTCGCACCAGATCAGCGGCTCGCGCTTCGGCATCGCCAACGAGGCGCTGGACGAATATTTCCTGTCGAGGATCCAGAACGACGTGCAGGAGCTGATCGACATACCGCAGGAGGAGATCATGCGCCTCGGCGGCACGGAAGCCGCCGAGCTGGGCATCTGGTTCTCCATGCGCGGCGCGCTGTCGGACAACCTCGTCGAGCGCCACCGCTACTATACCTTCCCGGCCATCACCGGCTGCGGCGTGATCGTGCTGGAGGAGAAGGCGGCGGCTTGAGGCTACGTGCCGTCAGGCGTTGCGCCCCTTCGCGCCCCCCTCTGTCCTGCCGGACAGAGGGGGGTAAATGGCTCGGCGTTACCAAGCCTCAATCCCCCACATCCGCCTCAGCTCCTCCGCGTCCGCCAGCTTCAGCCCTGCCCCGCGCAGCAGCGCCGCCGCCATGTCCACCAGCTCGGCATTGCCGGTGGCGACAGACCCGTCCGGCAGCAACAGATTGTTCTCGAAGCCGACGCGCACATGTCCGCCGAGCAGCGCGCCGGCCGCGACGCAGGCTGCCTCGCGCTGGCCGAAGGCGCAGACCGACCAGTGGGCGAAGCGCGGCATGCCGGCGTCGAGGAAAGGCAGCAGGTCCGCAGGCGCGGACTTCTGGCCGACTGTATAGCGCCCGAGCACGTAGAGCACCGGAATATCGTCCCACGGCAGCTTGCCGGCATCCCTCAGTGCCGCCAGCCGCACCGCCTCCTCGGGCGCGTAGAGGATGATCTGCGGCGCAACGCGCTCGCGCGCCATCCAGCCGAGCAGGTCGAGGAAGGCCGGCTCGCTTGCGGCGTCCGGCGTGACCTCGCGCAGCGCCAGCGACGCCGCCTCGGGCCTGACCGCCCTCACCACCGCGATCTGCTCGGCCGGCGAATAGATGCCCAGCGCCTCGCTGGTGATCTGCACGACGAGCTTGCCGCCGACCTCGGCGCGGATGGCCGCCAGCGCCGCGCGGTAGGCGTCGGCGTCGAGCAGGTGCGTGCCGTCCGGCTTGCGCACATGGACATGGATCATCGCCGCGCCGGCTTCCAGGCACTCGGCCGCGCAGCGCGCCAGCTCGCCCGGCCCGAGCGGGATCGCCGGATGGTCGGCCTTCGTGCGCCGCCCGCCATTCGGCGCCACCGCGACGGCGACCGGCCCGGCCTCCCTTTCCCTCATGATCGGCCCCTCACGATCGGCTCCCGATTTATTTAACGCGTGAAATAACGCATCGGGCCTGCGGCGTCACGCACCGTGCGCGAAATGCCAGCCGACCAGCGCCGGCATGTGCGCGACCGTGTCGGCCGGCAGATCCTCCGGGCGGCGGATGATCACCGGGCCTTCGATCTCGGGCTCCGCCTCGGCGGCGACGAAGTCCCGCACGCGCCGCGCCAGCTCATCCGCGCTTTCCCGAAAGCGGTAGCGCCGGAAGATCACCGTGCGCCCGTCCCGCGACCAGCAGTGCCAGCCGGCATCGGCCCGCGCGCGCGCCACGTCCAGCCCGGTCTCCTCGCCGACCTCGCGGCGGATGTTGGCGGCCGCGTCGATCCGGCCCTCCATTATGTCGTGCATGTCGAAGGAACCCGCGGCGAAATACACCTTGCCCGCATTGGCCGTGTGTCGCGCCATCCTGACGGCCAGCAGCGCGCCGTCGCCGCAAACGAGCGCCCCATGCGCGAAGCAATGCTCGCCGCCCTGATCGAGGCGCGCCGCGCGCCATTGCAGGAAGGTGGAAAAGCCGGTCAGGTGGCATCGCCCTTCCAGCCGCCGGCCCGCCAGCCGCAGCGCGGAAAAGAAGGCCACCGGCCCGTCGAACAGAGCCGGGTTGGCGGCATGCTCGCGCGCCCAGTGCTCGGCGATGGCCTCGCGATGCGCGGCCGCGTAGGGGTGCGGCGCGGGATCGAGCCGCAGGTCGATCTCGTCGACGGCAAAGACCTCGCCCCGCGGCAGGTCGAAGGCGACGCTCACAGCAGCTTGGGGTCGATGGTGCGGTCGATGACCTGCCGGACGGTCAGCCCCTGGACGACGATGGTGAAGATCACCACCGCATAGGTCACCGCCAGGATCTCGTCCTTGTAGTCGGACGGCGGCAGCGACAGCGCGAGCGCGACGGAGACGCCGCCACGCAAGCCGCCCCATGTCATCACCGCCATCGACCCGCGCCCGAATGTCGGCCGCAGCGAGCGGATGATGCGCGGGCTCGCCACCGAGACGAAGCGCGCCGCCAGCGCCAGCGGGATCGCCGCCAGCGCCAGCCACAGATGCGACAGGTCGAAGGCGAGCACCAGCACTTCGAGGCCGATCAGCAGGAACAGCACGGAGTTGAGGAGTTCGTCGATCACCTCCCAGAACGAGAACATGTGCTCGCGCACCTTCTCGCTCATGGCGTGCTCCTTGCCCTGGTTGCCGATGATCAGCCCGGCGACGACCACCGCGATCGGGCCGGAGACGTGCAGGCGCACGCTGATGGCGTAGGTCAGCATGCAAAGGGCGATGGAGATGAGGATTTCCACGACATGGTCGTCGATGGCCAGCATGGCGCGGAAGGCGATGTAGCCCATCAGCGCGCCGAAGGCGATGCCGCCGAACCCCTCGTAGAAGAACAGCTCGCCGATATGGCGCAGGTCGATGTCCGGGGTCTCCATCGAGGCGCCGACGGCGATGCCGACCAGCACCGAGAAGGCGACGACCGCCACGCCGTCGTTGAACAGGGATTCGCCGGCGATGCGGATCTTGAGCGTTTCCGGCACGTTGACCGTCTTCAGCAGCGACAGCACCGCCACCGGGTCCGTCGGCGAGATCAGCGCGCCGAACACCAGCGCCCACAGCAGCGGGACCGGGGCGCCCAGCAGGCCCGAGATCCACCACAGGCCGAGCCCGACCACGGCGGTGGAGATCAGCACGCCGATGGTGGCGAGGAAGCCGATGGCCCATTTCTGGTCCGCCAGCTTGGCGAAGTCGACATGCAGCGCCCCGGCGAACAGCAGGAAGGCGAGGAAGCCGTTCATGATCGTGTCGTAGAAGTCGATCTGCAAGATCGCGTCCTGCAACAGCTCGGTGATGCCGAGGTGCGGGAAGATCGCATGGAGCAGCAGCAGCGCGACGGACGAGCCCAGCCCCATCATCAGGAGGCCGATCGTGTGCGGCAGGTGCAGCCAGCGCTTGTTCATCCAGCCGAACGCCGCCGACAGGGTCAGCAGCAGCGTCGCCAGATCGAGAATGTTCAGCATGCCCCTCGGCCCCCGACTCGCGCGGATGCGTCCGTCCGGCGAAAGCTAGCTTCCGCGGCGAGCATCGCGCAACGGCTCAGATGAGATCGAGCGTGATCGCCACCGGGCAATGGTCGGATGCCTTGGGCCGGTCCCAGCCGACGCGCGGATAGCGCACCGGCTCCTGCCCCGCCGGAAAGGGCGTGCGGAAGGGTTGCCCCGCGCGCACGATGGCCGGCATCGCCTTGGCGTTGGTGTCGGCAAGCCGACGCGACGCCATGATGTAGTCGAGCTGGCACAGGTGCCGCTCCAGCGGCCCGCGCGTGTGGTAGAGCGTCCAGCGCTCCATCTGCGGCAGCCGCGACACCACGTTTTCGCTGAAGCCGCCGGCGGTGAATTCGGTCACGGCCGACTGCTCCTCCTTCACCGGCGTGAAGCGCGGCTCGCCGAACAGCTCTCCCTCGACCAGGATGCGCTCGGCATAGTCGTTGAGGTCGCCGCAGATCACCCAGTTCTTCTTGGCCGCGTGGTCGGGGCCGAAGCGGTCCTCGATGATGCGGCGCACCGCCCTCGCCTCGGCGAGGCGCAGCGGCATCGTCGCCTGCCTTCCGTCGAGCCCGTTGCGCGGCGAGCCCATCGACTTGAAATGCACGCAATAGACGGTGAGCGGCCTGCCGCCGATGCGGAAATCGACCTCCAGGCAGTCGCGCCGGAAGATTCGCTCGTTGGCCTTGTTGCCGAAGGCTTCCAGTTCCTCGGAGGCGAGGCCGAGATCGGCGAAGGTCAGGTGCGCATGGCTGGTCATGCGCACGAATTCGATCGGCTCGCCGGTCGCCGTCTCCGTGCGCGCCATGATGGCGACGTCGATGCCGCGGCTGTCGTTCCCCGTGGAGATGTATTTCTCGCGGTAGCCGGCCCCGATCATCTTGAACAGATAGCCGTACTCGAACGCCTTCAGCGCCTCGAGATTGTCGACCTCCTGCAAGCAGATGATGTCGGCCCGCGTCTCCGCGATCGCCAGCGCCGAGAGCTGCCGCGCGTCGTCCGTATGGGCGATGGCGCGCGCCCGCTCCAGCAGCCGGTATTCGTTCTCGTCGGCGATGTCGAACAGCGCCAGCGCCCTGTCCTGGTTGAGCTGGTTGCGGTAGCCGGAAAAATCGAACCTGTTCATCAGGTTCTCGACATTGAAGGTGGCGATGCGCACGGACATGCGCCGACACATGCATCCGCGCGGCGCTCTTGGCAACCTCGCCGCGCGCGATGAAGGGAACAAGCGGCGTTCATGCGGCGTTCAGCTTGGTGCCGCCAAGATTAAGCCATATTGGAAGCGACGCACGCAGGAGGTTGAGATGTCACGCAGAACCGGTTTGTTCCTCGCACTCGCGCTCGGGCTGGGATTCGCGGTGCCGGCGAGCGCGGCGCCCGCCTTATTGACCCGCTCCGCGGCCGCCGATGTCCCGGCGGCGACGCAGATGCCGGTCGAGCAGGCGAACCACCGCTGGCGTCGCGGCGGTGGCAGCATCACCTTCCATTTCGGCCCCGGCTATGCCGCTCCGCGCTGGGATGGTCCCCGCTATGCCCCGCCGCGCGCCTACTATCCGCGCAACTACCAGCCCCGGGCCCACTACCCGCGCTATCACCAGCCCCGCGCCGAGTATCCGCGCTATCAGGAGCCCCGCCAGCGGCGCGCGGCGCCGGCCAGCGCGCATGACCGCTGGTGCGCGACGCGGTATCAGAGCTATCGCGCGTGGGACAACAGCTTCCAGCCCTATAGCGGCCGCCGCCAGCAGTGCGTCTCGCCGTATTAGAGCAAGGGCGGCGCCGGGATCAGATGAACTCGACGCCGACCTCGGTGCGGTTGCGCCAGCGCACCTGCGCCTGACGCCATGACGCATTGCCGATCCTGATCTCGAAGCGCGGCGGCACCAGCGCCGGGTTCTCGAAGGAAATCCGCGCGCCGCTGTCGGACACGTCGCGCACGACGCATGGCGCCGGCGCGGCGCGCCCGAAGCGGACCATCGCCTTCTGCGGAGCGCTCTCGCGCAGGTCGCCCCTGCGTTCGTTGAAAAGCCTGCGGGCCGGCCGGGGGCCGAGATTCAACGCCATGTCCGTTCTCCGCAACGCGCAGCGAACAGCTTTCGCGCAAAACGGTTTCGGAATCGTTGCAGGAAACGATCCGGACGGACGGCAGCGGGCAGATGCCCGGGACGAGCCCGGGCATCGCGATGCGCGATCGGCCGGCGAAGGGCCGGGCCGGTTTCCAGCGGCGGGCTAGTTGCGGGCCTTGTCGACCAGCTTGTTCTTGGCGATCCACGGCATCATGCCGCGCAGCTTCTCGCCCACCTGCTCGATCTGGTGGTTGTCGTTCATGCGGCGGATGCCCTTGAAGCGGGCCATGCCGGAGCGGTACTCCTGCATCCATTCCGACGTGAACTTGCCGGTCTGGATGTCGTTGAGCACGCGCTTCATCTCCGCCTTGGTCTCGGCGGTGATGATGCGCGGGCCCGACACGTACTCGCCCCACTCGGCCGTGTTGGAGATCGAGTAGTTCATGTTGGCGATGCCGCCCTCGTAGATGAGGTCGACGATCAGCTTCACCTCGTGCAGGCACTCGAAATAGGCCATCTCGGGCGCATAGCCCGCCTCGACCAGCGTCTCGAAGCCGGCGCGGATGAGCTCGACCAGGCCGCCGCACAGCACGACCTGCTCGCCGAACAGGTCGGTCTCGCACTCTTCCTTGAAATTGGTCTCGATGATGCCCGAGCGGCCGCCGCCGACGCCGCACGCGTAGGAGAGGCCGAGGTCGAGCGCATTGCCCGAGGCGTCCTGATGCACGGCCACGAGGCAGGGCACGCCGCCGCCCTTCTGGTATTCGCCGCGCACGGTGTGGCCCGGGCCCTTCGGCGCGACCATGAGCACGTCGACGCTCGACTTCGGCTCGATCAGGCCGAAATGCACGTTGAGGCCATGGGCGAAGGCGATCGCCGCGCCGTCGCGGATGTTCGGCGCGATCTCGTTTTTGTAGATGTCGGCCTGAAGCTCGTCGGGCGTCGCCATCATCATCAGGTCGGCCCATTTGGCGGCTTCCGCCACGGTCATCACCTTCAGCCCGTCGGCCTCGACCTTCTTGGCCGTCGCCGAGCCGGCCTTGAGGCCGACGGCGATGTCCTTGACGCCGGAATCCTTGAGGTTGAGCGCATGGGCGCGGCCCTGCGACCCGTAGCCGATGATGGCGACCTTCTTGCCCTTGATGAGGTTCAGATCGGCGTCGCGATCGTAATAGACACGCATTGGATTCCCTTCCCTAGATTGAACGCGTTGAATGCTTGCCCGCCCCGTAGAGGGCGAGGAACTGGCTTGTCGCGCGCGCCGCGTCGCGCTGGATCTCGGCCTCGGCGGGCCTTGCCGCGTCGCCCAGCAGCAGCCTGATCTGCACGTCGCGGCCGACCAGCCCGAAGAAGGTGCGGAACGCTTCCTCGCAATCGTCGAAGGCCAGCAGCCCCGCCTCGCGCGCCGCTTCCAGCAGCGGCTTCAGCCGCTCGCCGATGGCGAAGCGCCCATTGGCGAGCACGATGCCGCCCAGATGGTCGCCCGCCTTGGCCGCATTGCCGATGGCGAGGCGGTTGAGCGCCAGCGACGTGTCGGACGAGATCACCCGCAGCCAGTTGGCCGCAAAGGCTTCGAGGCTCTCGCGCAACGCGTTGGCGTCGAGCCGGGCGCGGTCGTAGCTGCCGGCGCGCACCTTCGACGCCTGCCACTGCACGGTCGCCGTCAGCAGGCCGTCGCGGTCGCCGAACCATTTGTAGAGCGTTTCCTTGGAGCAGGAGGCGCGGCGCGCCACCGCGCTCATCGTCGGCTCGCCGCCCTCCACCATCAGCGCCAGAACGGCGTCGAGCACCGCCTGCTGGCGGTCGGTCGGCTCGCGCAGGACAGCCGCCTCCCCCGCGACAAACTTTGCGGCCGCGACCTTTGCGGCGGCGGCCTTTGCGGAGCCGCCCGACATGCGGCGAACTGTGCTGGTCTGTGGGCTCACGTGCCGTACCGTACGTTACGGTTCGGCGCTTTACCGGTTGCGCGGCGCGGGCGCAAGCCCAAAGGCGCTCAGCTCGCGGGACGGCGCCACCAGCGTTCCCGAAACCAGCTTCGCCAGCAGCCGCGGCGCCGGCGGCACCTTCGCCACGGTCGCCACCAGCGTGTCGCGCAGGAAGGGCAGCACGCGCGAATCCGACTGGTAGAAGGGGGTGAACGCGCGCGAAGCCATCTGGAACACCCGCACATGCCAGCGGCGCGCGCGGCAATAGGCGTCGAGCGCGGAGGAAACGTCCGGCGCGGCGTCCAGCGCTCCCGCCAGCGCCTGCGCGTCGAGCAGCGCCATGTTGGCCCCCTGCCCGAGCTGCGGGCTGGTCGAATGGGCGCTGTCGCCGATGAAGGCGATGCCGTTGCCGGCCGGCACGGTCAGCGTGTGGTGGCCGTAGCGCGCCAGCGTCAGCGCCTCGAAGCCGCCGATCGCGTCGAGATGCGGCGCGACGGCCGGCCAGTGGCCGCGCACCGCGTCCTTCCACGCGTCGAGCCCCCTTGCCTTCACGGCCTCGGCGAGACCGGGCTTCAGGCTCCAGAAGAACGCCGCCATGGGGCCGCCGCCCGGCGCCATGCGCCCGATCGGCAGCACGCCGATCATCACGCCCGCGCGGCGGTAGCGCTGCTCCAGCGCATGGCTGTCGAAACCGTCCCGCCAGGGCAGCGACGCCCACCACGCACCATAGGCGAGCGGGCGCGGCTCGGCCGGCGTGCGGCTATGGCTTCGCAGCAGGGAGCGCGCGCCGGATGCGTCCACCACCAGATCGAACGCGGCGCTGCGACGCCCGCCGCCGAAGCCAAGACGCGGCCGCGCGCCCGGCTCCAGCCCCTCGACCTCACGACCGGTTTCGACCGCGATGCCGGCCTCGGCCACAGCGTCGTTGAGCACGGAAAACAGCGCCGCGCGGTGCACCCCCAGCCCCGTCTCGTAGCGCCCGGCGCGATCCTTCAGCGCGTCGTAGCGCACGTCGAGCACGGTGCGGCCGGTCTTTGCGTCCGCGCCGTAGAGCCGTTCGATCCGGCTGCCCAGCGCCTCGATCCCGTTGCGCAAGGCCAGCCGCTCCAGCACCGCGAGCCCGGTGGGTTGCAGGATGAGGCCCGAGCCGAGCGGCTTCGGCGCGTCGAATCGCTCGAAGATGGTGACGCGATGGCCGGCCCGATGGAGGAACAGCGCGGCGGCCAGTCCCGCCGGCCCGGCGCCCACGATGGCAATGTCAGAACCCTTCACCCGCCCCACCCAGCCCGATCCGCCGCGTCACGCCCACATTGGCCAGAAAAGCCTCGTCGTGGCTGACGATCAAGAGGGCACCGTCATAGGCCGCAAGCCCTGCTTCCACGGCTTCGATCGCCTCGATGTCCAGATGGTTGGTCGGCTCGTCGAGGATCAGCAGTTGCGGCGGGCTCGCCCCGCCCAGCGCGCAGGCGAGGCCCGCCCTGAGCATCTGTCCGCCCGACAGCGTTCCGGCACGCTGCAACGCCGCATCGGCACGGAACATGAACCGGGCCAGCGCGGCGCGGCAGGCATTCTCGTCGGCCCCGGGATTCAGGCGCCGGAAATTGTCGCGGATCGACGCCGCCGGATCGAGCAGGCTCACCTCCTGGTCAAGCAGCGCGAAAGGCACCAGCACGCGGGCCTCGCCCCGCCACGGCGCCAGCGCGCCGGTGAGCACCGACAGCAGCGTCGTCTTGCCCGAGCCGTTCGGGCCCGTGACGGCCACCCGCTCCGGCCCGGTGACCTGCATGGAGAAGTCGCGCAGCACCGGCACGCCCGGCACGTGACCCGCCGTCACGCCGTCGACGCGCAGCACCGTGCGGCCCTGCGGCAGGCCCGTGGGCGCGAGCATCACGCTGAGCGGTTGCAGCACCTCGATGCGTCCCCGCGCCTCGGTCGCGACGTCCAGCGCCTGCGCCCGCCGCTTGCCGGCCAGCTCCACCGCCGCGCCGCGCGTCTCCTGCGCCCGGCCCTTCAGCGTGTTGAGCAGGATCTTCGGCTCGTCGCCCTTGATGTTCTTCCTGCGCCCGCCGCGGTCGCGGCGGTCCTGCTTCTCCTCGCGGTCGCGCGCCGCACGGTCGATCTGCGCGACCTCCCGCTCGGCAGCGGCGAGATCGCGCCGCGCCGCGGCCAGCTCCAGCGCCTTGCGCGCCCGGTAGGCGCTCCAGTTGCCGCCGTAGCGGGTCGCGCCCAGCGAGGTCAGCTCCACGATGGCGTCCATCGTATCCAGCAATTCGCGGTCGTGGCTGATCACGATCGCCCCTTCCCGCCAGCCGGCCAGCAGGTCGATCACGGCACGCCGGCCCTCGCGGTCGAGATTGTTGGTCGGCTCGTCGAGCAGCAGGAAATCGGGCTCGGAAAACACCAGCGCGGCGAGCCTCGCCCGCGTTCGCTGCCCGCCCGAGAGCGAAGCCAGCGGCACGTCGGGAGCGGCCTCCAGCCCGACCTTCGCCAAGGCCGCCTCCATGCGCGCTGCAAGCGTCCAGTCGGCATCGGTGATCTCGTCGGAGGTCGCCGCGCCGCGCCCGGCGCGCTCCAGCAGAGCCAGAGCCTCCCGCGCGCCAAAAAGATCGGCGACCGTCTCGTCCGCCGCCACCTGCACGGACTGCCGCAGCAGGCCGAGCCTGCCGTCCACCGCGACCGTCCCGGCCGCCGGACGCAGCTCTCCCGCGATCAGCCCGAGCAGCGTGGTCTTGCCGACGCCGTTGCGGCCGACGAGCCCGGCGCGTTCGCGGCCGAAGGCAAGATCGATGTTCTCAAAGAGTTTCCGGCCATCGGGCAAAGCCCACGCCAGGCCGGCGAGCGTGATGGAAACAGGCATGATTTCTCCGATGGCAATGCCGATAGGACCGCGCCGGTCGGGCTTGCTGTCGGGTCGAAATCACATCGTCCTGCGTCTCCGTTCTGAATGCGCATCACATAGGGCGCCGCGGCGCTCGCGGCAAGCCGCCTCAGGTCGTCGCTTCGTCGAAGGCCCGCCGCGCCGCCACGACGTTGGCATGGTTGAGCCTCGCCCAGTCCAGCATGTGCCCGATCGCCGCATACACGCCGCGCCCCATATCGGTGAGCGAGTATTCGACGCTCGGCGGCGTGGTCGCGAACACCTCGCGCCTCACATAGCCGTCGCGCTGAAGCTCGCGCAGCGTCTGCGTCAGCATGCGCTGGGAGATGTCGGGCACGAGCCGGCGCAGCTCCCCGAACCGATAAGGTTTTTCGGCCAGCGCCATCAGCAGCAGGCAGCTCCATTTGCCCGAGATCACGTCGACCACGTTGCGGATGGGGCAATCGGCGCGGCCGCTGCCGCTGGCGGCATCGGCGCTGTCGGTCGCGATCTTGCGGCGGGTCGAGGTCGGCCGGGTTGGGGAAATGCGCGCGTCCATGATCCGTGTGCTCCGGTCCGTGCCCCCGGTCCGTACTCGGGAGGTGGTTCCTTGCCGGTAACTAGCTGACCTGAAAATGCCTCCTTGCGGCGGCGTTCTCCATATACGATCTGATGGTGGTCTCGAAAAGAGAGCAAGTTTCGAAAACGCATTGGAGCCATTCATCATGTCCGACACGATCCTCGTCACCGGCGCCTCCGGCAAGCTCGGCCGCAGCATCATCGAAAACCTGCTCGGGGCGCAGAAGCTTGCCCCCGCGCGCGTCGTCGCCGGCACCCGCAGCCCCGAAAAGCTCGCGGATCTCGCCGCCCGGGGCGTCAAGGTGGTGAAGGCCGACTTCGATGACGCGGCCGGTCTGGAGAAGGCGTTCGCCGGCACCGGCACCGTGCTGATCGTCTCCACCGACGCGCTCGACGGCGCCGGCACGCGGCTGCGCCAGCACCGCACCGCCGTGGCCGCCGCTGCCAGGGCTGGCGTGAAGCGCATTGCCTACACCTCGTTGCCCAGCGCCGAATCCTCCCGCATCTCCTTCGCGCCCGACCATCTCGGCACCGAGCAGGCGATCAAGGCCACCGGCCTGCCCTATCTGATCTTCCGCAATAGCTGGTACGCCGAGAACCTGCTCAGGAGCCTGCCGCAGGCGCTGAAGAGCGGCCAGTGGTTCACCGCGGCCCATGGCGGCCGCACGGCCTTCGTGTCCCGCGACGACCAGGCCGCGGCCATCGCCGGCGCGCTCGCAAATCCCCCGGCGTCCGGCACGACCTACACGCTCACCGGCGCGGAGGCGCTGAGCAACGAGGAGATCGCCGCGCTGGCGAGCGGGCTGACCGGCAAGCCGGTCCAGGTCGTCAACCTGACCGACGAGCAGCTTGCGGGCGGCATGAAGGCTGCCGGCGTGCCGGAGCCGGTCGTGCCGACGCTGGTGTCCTTCGAGATCGCGACGCGGGCCGGCGACCTCGCCGCCGTGACGTCCGACATCGAAAAACTGTCGGGAAGGAAGCCGCGTTCGCTGAAGGACTGGCTCGCCGCCAACAAGGCGGCCCTGGCGGGCTGATGGGAAGCAGAGGCCGGCCTCTCACGCCGGCCTCCCTCTCAAATGACGATCTGCGTGCCGATCTCCACCACCCGCCCGCTCGGGATCTGGAACCACGCCGTGGCGTCCGACGCGTTGCGCGCCATCGCGATGTAGAGCTTGTCCTGCCAGACCGGCATGCCGCCGGTCGCGGCGGCCTTCAGCGAGCGCCGCGACAGGAAGAAAGACGTCGACATGATGTCGAACTTCCACCCCTGCCTGCGGCACAGCGCCAGCGCCTTCGGCACGTTCGGCCGCTCCATGTAGCCGAACCGCATGGTGACCCGCATGAACAGCGGATTCATCTCCTCCATCGTCACCCGCTCGGCCTCCGCCACATGCGGCTCCTCGGCGGTGACGACGGTCAGGATGACGTTCTTCTCGTGCAGCGCGTGATAGTGCTTGAGGCTGTGCATCAGCGCGGTCGGCGCGCTGTCGCGGTCGCCCGTGAGGAACACTGCCGTGCCCGGCACGATGGCCGGCGGCCTGGCCGCCAGCCGGCCGGTCAGCACCTCCAGCGGCACCTCCGCCTTGCGCGACTTGCCGAACACGATGGCGCTGCCGCGCCGCCAGGTGAAGATGACCAGCATCAGCATCCCCGCCACCGCCAGCGACACGTAGCCGCCGTCATGCACCTTGAGCATGTTGGCCCACAGGAACACGACCTCCAGCGCCAGCAGCGGCGCGACGACCAGCGCCGCAACGATGCTGCGCCATCGCCAGATGCCGGTCATCACGACGAACAGCAGCAGCGCCGTCACGATCATCTCGCCGGTCACAGAGATGCCGTAGGCGGACGCCAGCGCCGAGGACGAGCCGAACTCCAGCACCAGGATCACCACGCCGGCCGCCAGCAGCAGGTTCACCTGCGGCATGTAGATCTGGCCGGACTGCGCAGCCGACGTGTGCAGGATGTCGAGTCGCGGCAGCATGCCGAGCTGTATCGCCTGGCTGGTCAGCGAATAGGTGCCGGTGATGACGGCCTGACTGGCGATGACGGTCGCGGCCGTCGCCAGCGCCACCATCGGCAGCCCGGCCCAGCCGGGCACCATCTCGAACAGCGGCTGCCCCACCGGCCCGCGATGCGACAGGATCCACGCGCCCTGCCCGAAATAGTTGAGCACCAGCGCCGGGAACACCAGCGCGAACCAGGCGAGCACGATGGGCCTGCGGCCGAAATGGCCGAGATCGGCATAGAGCGCTTCCGCGCCGGTGACGGCGAGGAAGGCCGCGCCCATCACCACCAGCGCCACGCCCGAATGGTCGATCAGGAAGCCGGCCGCCGCGCGCGGGTCCAGCGCCGCGAGCACCGCCGGGTTCTGCCCGATATGCCATAGCCCGACGCCGCCGAGCACGAGGAACCAGATTGCCGTGACCGGACCGAACACGCCGGCCACCTTCGCCGTGCCGAAGCGTTGCACGGAAAAGAGAAGGACGATGATCGCCACGGTGGCCGGCACCACCGCGTCCCCGACGCCCGGCGCCACCACCTCCAGCCCCTCCACCGCCGACAGGACCGAGATCGCCGGCGTGATGAGCGCGTCGCCGTAAAACAGCGCCGCGCCCGCCACGCCGAGCACCAGAACCGCGCCGGAGAGCGGGCCCGACACGCCGCGGCGCGCCAGCGCCATCAGCGACAGCGTGCCGCCCTCGCCGCGGTTGTCGGCCCGAAGCACGATCAGCGCGTATTTGGCCGAGACGATGAGCGTCAGCGACCAGACGATGATCGACAGCACGCCGACCACGTCGGCATCGGCCGGCGGCCCGTCGCCGCCTGCGGCCTTCAGCGCCTCGCGCAGCGCGTAGATGGGGCTGGTGCCTATGTCGCCGTAGACGACGCCGACGGCGCCGAGGGCAAGCGCGGGGGTCCTGCCGCCGGCGTCTCCCTGCCCCGCGCCATGGGCGGGGCCGATGGTTTCAAGAGACATTCCCGATGCGGCCCAAGGCCGCTCCCTGTGGAACGGGCGGGGCTTCTACGCCTGCTGCGATGCAGCAACCAATGCTGCTTTGCGATGGCTCGGGGTCGGAGGGATGTGGATTCGCCGTGGTCGGCGCAGCCCGAAATCGCTCGGGCGGAACGGTTCCGGGCAATCATGAAAGGCTCTAGACTGCGCGCCTCGAACAACCGGAACCCGGACCAGCCCGTGAACAGCCCCCGCAGCAGCACAGTCACCGAGCGCTTCCTGCGCTACGTCGCCATCGACACCCAATCCGACCCGAAATCGCCGTCGCAGCCCTCCACCGCAAAACAGAAGGATCTCGGCCGCCTGCTGGTGGACGAACTGCTGGCCATCGGCCTCGCCGACGCCCATATGGACGAGCACGGCAATGTCTACGCCACGGTGCCCGCCAACACGGCCAAGCGCGTGCCCGTCATCTGCTTCTGCGCCCATGTCGACACCGCGCCCGACTTTTCCGGCACCGGCGTGAAGCCGCAGATCGTGGAGAACTATCGCGGCGGCGACATCGTCCTGAAGGGCGACACGAGCCGCGTCATCCGGGTCGCCGACAATCCCGAGCTCGCCGACCAGATCGGCAACGACATCATCACCACCGACGGCACCACCTTGCTCGGCGCCGACGACAAGGCCGGCGTCGCCGAGATCGTCGCAGCCGCCGAGATCCTCGTCAAGAATCCCGGCATCCGGCACGGCACGATCCGGCTGCTGTTCACCACCGACGAGGAGATCGGCCGCGGCGTCGACAAGGTCGACCTCGAGAAGCTGGGCGCCGACTTCGCCTACACGATGGACGGCAGCACCGCCGGCTCCATCGAGACCGAGACCTTCTCGGCCGACCGCGTCGACATCGCCGTCACGGGCGTCGCGATTCACCCCGGCTTCGCCATCGGCAGGATGGAGAACGCCATCAAGATCGCCGCCGACATCGTCGCGCGCCTGCCGAAGGACATCGCCCCGGAGACGACCGAGGGCCGCGCCGGCTTCCTGCACCCGACCGACCTTTCGGGCTCGATGGAAAAGGCCGCGATCAGCCTCATCGTGCGCGATTTCGAGGAAGCCGGCCTCGCCGGGAAGGAGGCGCTGCTGGAGGCCATCGTCCGCGACGTGCTGAAGCTTTATCCCGGCTCGTCCCACACATTCGCGGTGACCGCCCAGTACCGCAACATGAAGACGGTCCTCGACCGCAATCCCGAGATCGTCGAATACGCCATGGAGGCGGTTCGGCGCGCCGGCATGGAGCCGGTTCTCGGCAGCATCCGCGGCGGCACCGACGGCTCGCGCCTGTCGCATATGGGCCTGCCCTGCCCCAACATCTTCGCCGGCGGCCACGCCTTCCACTCGCCGCTCGAATGGGTGAGCCGGCAGGACATGGAAAAGGCCGTCGCGACGATCGTGGAGCTTGCAAGGGTCTGGGAGGAGCGCGCCTGACGGGCGGCGGGCCTGCCCGGAGACTGTCTGGAAAAAGCGTGGGGCGGTCTATTGGTGCCCCAGCGCCTTCAGGAACCGCCGCACGGCGCCGGCCATGCCGAACTCGAGCGCGTCCGCCGTCAGGCCGTGGCCGATCGACACTTCGGCAAGCTGCGGAACGCGGCGCGCCAGCGCCGGCAGGTTGGCGGCCGTCAGGTCGTGGCCGGCATTGACCGCGAGCTTCTGGGCGAGCGCCGCCTCCGCCGCTTTCCCCAGCATGTCCAGACACTTGGCGGCCTTGGCGGAATCATCGTGGCAGGCGCCGTAAGGCCCGGTGAACAGCTCGACCCGGTCCGCGCCCAGCGACCGGGCGATATCCATGCCCGCCGGCGACGGTTCGGCGAACAGCGACACGCGAAGCCCCCGCTTCTTCAGCCGCGCCACGATGGGGGCCAGCCGCCCGCGCTCGGCGGCAAAGTCCCAGCCATGGTCGGACGTCGCCTGCCGCGGATCGTCCGGCACCAGCGTCACCTGGTCGGGCTCGGCGCGCTCGACGAGATCGAGGAACGGCTCGTCCGGAAAGCCCTCGATGTTGAATTCCGCAGCCGGGAATTCGTCGTCGATCAGCGCGCGCAGCACCGGCAGGTCCGAAAACCGCGCATGCCGCTGGTCGGGGCGCGGATGCACGGTCAACCCGTGCGCGCCGGCCTCAAGCGCAAGCCGCCCGAGATGCTCCACCGAAGGCCATGGCAGGTCGCGGCGGTTTCTCAGGAGCGCCACGGCATTGAGGTTGACGGAAAGCCGGGCCGTCATCTCAGCGCACGATCGTGAGCTGCCGGGCCGCGCGGGTGATCGCCGTATAGAGCCAGCGCTGGCGTGTGTCCTTGAACGCGAAGCTCTCGTCGAAGAGCACGACCTTGTCCCATTGCGAGCCCTGCGCCTTGTGCACGGTCAGCGCGTAGCCATAGTCGAAATCGTCGTAGCGCTTCTTCGTCTGCCAGGGGATTTCCTCGTCCGGGTTCTCGAAGGCGGCCTTCAGGAGCTTGATCTTGGCGACGCCGCGGTCGGGATCGTCCTCTTCCGGCGAAACCAGCAGGTTGATGCCCGGCTTCACCGTCTCGCGCGACGAGGTCATGACCTTCCACAGCGAGCCGTTGAGCAGGCCCTTGGCCTGGTCGTTGCGCAGGCACACCAGCTTGTCGCCGGCCTGCGGGAAGGACGCGGAAAACCCCTTCAGCTCGCGCAGCCGCTGGTTGTAGCGCCGTCGCGTCCGGTTGGTCCCGACCAGCACCTGGTCGGCGCCGAGCACGATCTCCTGGTTCACGTCCTCGCGGCCGATCACCTGCGCCGTGCCGTAGTCGCCATGGGCGAATTCGCGCCCCTCGCGCACGTCCATGGCGAGCCGGATGATCGGGTTGTCGCGCGCCTGCCGGTGAATCTCGGTCAGCAGATGGTCCGGCTCGTGCTCGGTGAAGAAGCCGCCGCCCTGCACCGGCGGGAGCTGGGCCGGGTCGCCGAGCACCAGGATCGGCGTCCCGAAGGTCATCAGGTCGCGTCCGAGCTGCTCGTCGACCATCGAGCATTCGTCCACCACGATCAGCTTGGCCCTTGCGACCGGGCTCTGCCGGTTGAGCGAGAAGGTCGGCGACATCGAGGTCTTGCCGGTGGTCTCGTCCTCGACCGCCTCCTCGCCGCGTGGGCGGTAGATCAGCGAATGGATGGTGCGGGCGTTCACCGCGCCCTTCGAGCGCAGCACCTGCGCGGCCTTGCCGGTAAACGCGGCGAACTGCACCTGCCCGTCGAGCCCCTCGGCGAAATGCCGCGCCAGCGTGGTCTTGCCGGTGCCGGCATAGCCGAACAGGCGGAAGATCTGCCCGTGGCCGCCTTTCAGCCAGCGGGCCACCGCCTTGAGCGCGTCGTCCTGTTGCGGAGAAAACTGCATCAGTGCGTCAGACCGGATTCGGACACAGCACGCAAGCCGCGCTTCCTAGGCGAGGTGGGTGTGGGCGAAATCCTCGCCCTGATCCCACCGCGCGTCGAAGAATGCCTTGTCCATCTTCCGACCCGTTCGCGGATAGCGGTCGAGACGCTCGAAGAGCGGCTGCAACCGTTCCCGCAGCGCATCGCCCGGCGTCTTCCCCATCGCATCGTCCTGTCTCAGCGCATTCTCGACGGCCTCCTGCACGGCCTCGGTCAGCCCGAGGCCGCGCCTGCGCGCATATTCGCGAACAAGCCTTTCCGTCTCGCGGTTCCGAAGGTTCAGCGCCATCCTGCTCTTCTTTCTACACGCTCACCCTAGCACGCAGAAAAAGAGAACACAATAAGAACATTCATCCGCCACCCGCCGCCGGGTTCCGGTGATAGCCCGGGCCGATGGTCAGCGGGATCTTGGGCAGGTTGGCGTCGCCGACGTCGCTCCTGAAGGCGAGCTCGGTGGCGAAGATCTCGCTCTTCTCCTCGCGATCGAGCACGCGCACGACGACCTTGTAGGCGCGCCCGGCCTCGATGCCGGTCAGCGGCGGCGTGCGGAAATCGTAGCGGTCCGAGGCTGGGCTGACCCGCTCGCGCACGACGATCGGCACGCCGCCGGCCGGATCCTCGAAGCGAGCCTCGATGATCGAGCCCGATTCAAGCGGCTTCTGCACCATCGCCGTAAAGCCGTAATAATAGTCGGCCAGCCTGTAGTTGAGGATGAAGCCGCCGCCCGCAACGGCGATCACCGGCTTTTCGCCCGGATCGATCCGCGTCGCCCAGCCGACAGCGAACAGCACGCCGGCCAGCACAACGGCGGCAAGCACGATACGCAGCGGCGTTATGGACCCGACCATGCCCCCAGTCTAGCACCGGCCGGGGCGAGCCCGCCAGCGCGCCTCCCATGCCGGGCCGGCGCGCTACAGCTCCTGCTCCTCATCGTCGTCGTAGCCGTCGTAGTCGTAGTCGTCGTCTTCGCGGCCCTCGATGTCTTCGATGCCCGACTCGGCGAAGCGGCAGGCGGCGAAGTCGGAATCGATCTCGCAGGAGCGGCGATAGTGGCGCAGCGCCGCGTCGGCATCGGCGGCGACACCCTCTCCATAGTGGTAGGATTGCCCGAGCATCGCACATCCCCAGGCATCGTCCCCGGCGCAGGCGATCTCGAAGCTGCGGAACAGGCAGCCCTCGCGCGCCTCCTGCGCAACATCGCGGAAAGGATCGTCGGCATAGCCGCCGTTGCGGATGCCGCCGCCGCGATTGGTGCAGCCGCTGGCACGGCCGGTCGCGCAAGCCTGCGTGAACAGGCTTTCATAGTAGCGGCCCTTGGTTTCGGGTTCGTTGTCCTGCATCGCGCGCGCCAGCCCCATGCAGGCGCGGCCGGACAGCGCCTGCACGCAGGCCGAATGGCAATAGGCCGGATCGGCCTCGCAGGTCTCGACCTTGATGTCCTTGCCGAGGTCGCCAAAAAACGGGCGGTCGGTGCCGAACACGTCCGCGGGGCACTGCGCATAGCGGCCGGCGATCTTCGCATCGGCGTCGAGCAGCGCCTCGACGCGGGCCATCGCCGCCGCATCGTAAAGCGGCTCGTCGTCCTTTTCGTCCTGCGCGCTGGCGAGGGAGGCGAGCAGCAGCGTCGCCGCCAGGGCCGCGGCCGGCACGCGCATGGCCGGTTACATCCCCTCGGCGCCGCGGTTCATGGCCGCGATGCCGGTGCGGCAGATCTCGATCAGCCCGAGCGGCTTCATGATGGCGATGAACTGGTCGATCTTCGAGTTCTTGCCGGTGATCTCGAAGATGAAATGCTCCGTCGTGGCGTCGGACACCTTGGCGCTGAACGCCTCGGCGAGTCGCAGCGCCTCGACGCGGGCGTCACCCTTGCCGGCCACCTTGACCAGCGCCAGCTCGCGCTCCAGCGGCCGCTCCTGCCCGCGCTCGCGCGCGGCGACGGTCAGGTCGACGACCCGGTGCACCGGCACGATGCGCTCGAGCTGGTTCTTGATCTGCTCCATCACCTGCGGCGTGGCGCGCGTGGCGATGGTGATGCGCGACAGGTGCTTCTCGTGCTCGGTTTCAGAGACGGTCAGGCTGTCGATATTGTAGCCGCGGCCGGAGAACAGGCCGATCACGCGAGCCAGCACGCCGGGCTCGTTGTCGACCAGCACCGAGAGCGTATGGCTCTCGGGAAGCGCGGCGTCCTTGGTGATGAAATAGGCCGAACCGGTCGGCTGAAGCTGGGCGTTCATGAGTGAATCACTTTCTCGGCGTCGCAGCGCAACTGATTGAAAAGGCGGGTCGTCAGACGAGCTGCCGCCCCTTCGCGTCGATGGCCGTCGCTACCGCCTCGTCGGTCGCCTCGTCGGGCAGCAGCATCTCGTTGTGCGCCTTGCCGGAGGGGATCATCGGGAAGCAGTTGGCAAGGTTCGCCACCCGGCAGTCGAAGATCACCGGCTTCTTCACCTCGATCATCTCGGCGATCTTGTCGTCCAGCTCGTGCGGCTTCTCGCAGCGTATGCCGTGCGCGCCGAACGCCTGCGCCATCAGCACGAAGTCGGGCATCGCCTCCGTGTAGGAGTGCGACAGCCGGTTGCCGTGCAGCAACTGCTGCCACTGGCGCACCATGCCCATATACTGGTTGTTGAGGATGAAGATCTTGATCGGCGCGTCGTGCTGCACCGCCGCGCTCATCTCCTGCATGGTCATCTGCACCGAGGCGTCGCCGGCGATGTCGATCACCA